>LKNH01000063.1 GCA_001564135.1 Halobacteriaceae archaeon Tc-Br11_E2g27
AGGATGCCGACGAAGCGCTCGGTTACTGGACGCGCAAATTCGAGTATGACGAAGTAGGCCGCTGGGAAGCCGATTCCTTTGCGAACTACTTCATGGAGCCGGAAGACGCCCCACAGGAGGCGATGGCGCTCGAACTGACATACAATTATGACGGTCGGACCTACGACCAAGGTGATGCGTGGGGCCATCTGTGTGTACGCATTGACGACCTCCACGAAGACTGGGAACAGTTGATGACTCGTGAAGCACCAGAGTACCGCGACCCCGAATCCTGTGATAACCTCTATGCGTTCACTAAAGACCCAGACGGCCACGAAATAGAGCTGCTGGAGCGGGACCTGTCTGCTGATTCGCTGTTTCCGTTCTAGTTTTTAACAGATTACAAACTTTCTGCGCAGTGGTTGCAAGAAGCCGACAGAAGCAGAGTTTCAGTCTCACTCAGCCGCCGGCTGATACTCCGGGAGCGGGACAAGCAACATCGGAATCGTGACTTTCTCGATAAGTGTGTGTGAGACAGAGCCAAAGACGATACGTTCGGTTCTGCTGTGACGGCGAAGCCCAACGACCAGCATATCAGCGTCAACCTCCTTTATCTCGTGAATGAGCGTCTCAGCAGGCCCACCTCCTGGTCCTTCTTCACGGTAATCAATGTGTTTCGTGCGTACATTCGTTACTCCGCCGAGCTGTTCATCTATCACGTTGAGTGCTTCTTCTACCACGGTTTCATCTTTCGACGTAGCGTATACTGCCTCAACTCTGTCGCCTTCCCCGACTTCTTCGGTCTCTCGCAGATAGTCGCTGATTGCTTGGCTTGCCGATACCCCATCCGTGCCGACGAGGTATGTCACCATACCCCAAGATACAACCTATATGTATATTAATATTCGGGAATGTTTACCCATTGCACAATAGATGCCAGAATAGTTTCACAAACGGGCATTTTACTCATCTGCTGCCTGTTGTCGATGTACGGAAATAATGTCAGAGTCCGTTTCGAACATCTCTCACAATCTCATCAATGTCGAATTCAGCCTCCATTTTGTCGTAGACGACCTCGCCATCAACACGAACCACGAACACACCATCGTCACCCATCGTCAGCTGAAACGCAGATAACTCCCGTTCCAGAGAAGTCAAGATTGCTCGCTGGAGGTCAAGCGCCCGGTCACGAAAGCCACACGGAACACAGTATTCGAGTTCAACAGTCGACATGAACTTGCGTATGCTCTCCAGCCCAATGTCTGTGTAGGTTTTTGGGGCAACAATGGGAGAACCAGAGAATTACTCGATCAACGGCGTCCCGTCCGCACGCGGACCAATCGTTGGGCCAAATGGCGGGTCATTAGGGTCTATCTCATGAGTCTCAGTATAATCAGTCGAGCGCTCGGCTGGAACCCGTCCGATTGCAGCAATCATCTCGACGTACTCGGCCACCGAGCGTCGCTCGCCGAACGAGCCACCAGCGCGTTTCGTAATCTCTTCGGACAGTACTGTCCCCATGAAATCATCGGCCCCGCAGCTAAGCATCTTCAGGCCCTGTTGATTGCCGTATTTGACCCATGAGGACTGAATGTGGTCGATATTGTCCAGATAGAGCCGCGAAACCGCAATCATCAGTTCGTCCTCGTCTGTCGTAGCTCCCCCATCGACCATTCCCCGCTCGAAAAGTGGAGTATTTTGATGGACGAACGACAGCGGGACGAACTCAGTTATCGCGCCGGTTCGGTCCTGCAAGTCTCTGATAACATCAAGATGCATCACGCGGTGAGCCTCGTTTTCGACGTGTCCGTACATGATTGTGGAAGTAACTGGGAGGCCAACGGAGGCAGCTGCCTCCATCGCTTCGACCCACTCCTGACTAGCAATTTTCCCCGGACAGATGACGTTACGAACTTCATCGACCAGAATCTCCGCGGCCGTTCCCGGCACGCTATCGAGACTAGCCTGTTTGAGTTTGCGGTACACTTCCTCATAGCTCCAGTCCGTTCCACGACGAGCGTGGTAGGCTTCTTCCGGTGTCATCGAATGCAGGTGGACTCCATCAACGGACATCGCTTCAATCTGTTCGACGTAGGTTCCGGGGTCGGTCTCGTATTCCGCTGGTGACCGGTAGTTCAAATCTCCCCGCTCACTCGATTCGAGAATCTCGCGGTGGTCCTCATCAAGGACAAACGCAGGGTGAAGTCCACTCACTGATGTTACCTCTGAGATGCCAGTCGAGAGAGCATCGTCAACAATCCGTCGAGACTCCGCTGGCGTTTTGGTAAAGCCGTTATGTGAGACATCGCTTTCAGTGCGGAAATACTCCGAGCGGTCCTTGAAGTTACAGAAGAGACAGCCCGTGTTGCAGGCCGTTGTTACGTTGTTGTTGAGGTTCGCAACGAACGTGACTCGGTCCCCGACAACCTTTTGTCGGCGTCTATCCGCCGCTTCCAGTACCTTCTCCTTCCGAACAGGGTCAATACCCTGTCTATCGGTTCCGGTCGTAAGCAATTCGATGCCATCATCAACCGTCAATCGCCGCCCGGAGCGTGCCTTTTCTAGGGCATTTTCGAACGACTGGTCCGTCTCCGGGTGGTGTTGAAACTCAAATCGACCGCGAGGGATATTTGCGCGACGGTCGGCATCTGCCATTACTCACTTATCCCTCGTTGATGCGTAAATATTGCCGGGTATGGGTGTGGTTTGCCGTACTCCGTGACGATGACAGGTTGGCCAAAACACGAATCGTGTATTCAGCCGGAGAGGAGTTGCATGATAGCAAGCGCCTCCAGCAACACCCAGACCGTAAAAACGCCATACGCACTCAACAACACGTACGCTTCGCGTTTGGTAAGGAGCAAATCCGTCCGCAAGAGAACGAAAACGAGGACCGTCGAGAGCCCGAGAACGCCCATCATCGGGGCGGTGATGACGAAATTAATCGTGGCAGCGCCTGTTAGCAACACCCCAATCGGAATAACGACAAGCAGGTCGAACGTGTTCGAACCCATGACGTTAGCGATGCTTGCAACGTCGCGTTCGTTGTCGGCTGCCTGGACGCTTACCAGTGCATCCGGGAGGCTGGTTGCGGCGGCCACGATAATAATCCCCCAGAAGAAATCAGGCGTCCCGGTCAGTTCTCCAATGACCAACACGCTCTCGACGAGCTGGTGAACGGCAACGAGAATGACGGCGAGACCGGCGACTAACCATCCAAACTCCCTGAGCGGGTCAATCGATGGTGTTCCTGTATGACCGGTGAAATCAGCAGTGTCCTGCCACTGAAGAAAGAGATAAAGCAGATAACCAACGAGCGGAAGGGCCACAAGGCTGCGTGTGAGTTCTCCTGCCATCTCCCCCGCAGGCGAGTAAATGAGCGCGAGTGCGAACGTCAAAAAGAGCAGGACCACGGCGAACATATAATACAGTGTCTCCTTATGCACGACTGTCCGTGTCGTCGAAATAGGACGGTCCGACACAACCACGACGAGCGCCGGAATAACAAGGACATTGAAAATAGCAGAGCCGATAATCGCACCAACACCGAGTTCGAACGAGCCGGCAAGGGCTGCGAAAATGACGCTCGCGAGTTCAGGAAAGCTTGACCCTGCAGCAGCGATAATTCCACCCTGTACGACCGGCGGGAGGCTATAATGAATGGAGAGTTTCGCGCTGGCTCCTTCGAGCCAGCCACTCCCAATCCAGATAGCAACCGTTGCAATAGAGATGACGACAAGTGCAAAGGCAACGGTTGTACTCATTATTGGTACTCTTTTGCCCCCGGGCTTAATACAACCTGTCTCGGTTGGCTAAGGACCGGCCACCTTCGCTAAAGATAACCACGTATATTACAGCGGGTGAAAAAACGAACAGTAATGACGAGCGTCAAAAATTTTCAGGTTGAGCAGCCTGCGACCGCTGAGCGTCTGGGGCGTGGTCGGTTCGAGTTTACCGATGATTACTCCGTATTTGACTGGGGGAAAATGCCAGATGAAATTCCACAGAAAGGGCAGTCGCTCTGTACGATGGGGGCGTACAACTTCGAACTGCTCGAAGCAGCAGGTATTCCAACGCATTACCGAGGTGTACAAACTGACGAAGGCATGACTTCGCTCGGATTGGCGCTAGAATCTGGGACAGTCCCACAGGAACTCGGTATCGAGCTCACACAGGTGCCCGAACTCCCGTTCGAAAATGGAGAATACGATTACGAAGCATATTTTGAAGCGGCTGGCGAAAACTACTTGATTCCGCTCGAAATCGTCTTTCGAAATGCCGTTCCTGTCGGCTCATCTCTACGTGGCCGTCTCTCACCAGCGGAAGTCGGTCTGGACGAAAGCGATTGGCCGGATGAACCTATCGACCTACCAGAACCAGTTATCGAGTTCTCTACGAAGTACGAAGAGCAAGACCGGTACCTTTCGGATGCTGAGGCCGACGCGATTTCAGGGCTGGCCTCGTTGTCGGAACTCGAATCGCTCGCACGTGAGGTGAACGACGTGATTACCGAGCAGGCAGAGCGAACTGGGTTTACACATCAAGACGGGAAAATCGAATGTCTCTATTACGACGGGGAAATTCGCGTCGCAGATGTCGTCGGGACCTTTGACGAAAACCGATTTTCCTACGATGGCCAGCAGATATCGAAGGAAGTCATTCGACAGTATCACAAGCGCACACAGCCTGACTGGGTTGAGGCTGTGTCGAAGGCCAAAAAGCAAGCTACTGAGCAGGGTGTCGACGACTGGAAGCAGTTCTGTGATACGTCCCCACAGTCGCTTGATGACTCTGTTATTACGGTTGCCCGTGACCTCTACTGTGCAGGAACGAACCAGTATCTTGAACGAGAGGTATTCGACGCGCCAGCACTTTCGGACGCATTACACGCTGCAAAAAACTTGTGACAGTGCGGACTTTGGAAAACAGCGCCCGAGAACGGAGAGCTAAATTGAGCAACATTTAAGCCATCAGTATGTGATTGAGTAGCTATCGAGAGAGAGGTACATCCACCGACACCAGTGATGGGGATACCGACCAATCAAAGATCACGTGTCTGGACACAGTACCGGGTTGGCTAGAGTCAGGGGCATAAGAGCATGACAGAGCAACTTGCGCTGGGGATCGCGCTCTATCTCAGTCTCATCTTTGCGGTGTTATTTTTCGTCTACTGTGCACAGCGTGTTGAGACTCGAGGCGCTCGCTCACTGCTGGTCATGTTCCTCGGCGTGATTATCTGGATTGCAGCAGATATTATCCAGTATCATACTGTGGGAGAGCAACCCCCAGCAGTTGGCATCTCCCTTCGCCTGCTTGGACCGGATATTCTGGTTATCGGTGCGTTACTGTTTGCACTTGAGTATACGGGCCGAGATAAATATCTGACACCGCTTCTCCCGACCGTTCTTATAATAAAACCGATTGCTTCCCAGGCTCTGTTTTTCTCCACATATGGCACTGACTTTATCGAGTTACTGAGTCGTGAGGTGTTCATCGGTTATGACTTTGCGATGACACCGCTCTTTACAGTCTATACCCTGTGGAACTGGTCACTCGTCGTGATGAGCATAGTATTGCTCGGACATATGATGTTTCGGTCGCACTACCCCCGCCAGCGCCAGATTATCATACTGTTGATAGCGTTCCTAACTCCGTTGGCCTTCAACGTCGTTGCTCGCGGTAACATTTTTGTGTCTGATGTGACTTCGATGACCTTTGTGATAACATCGGCACTGTTCATGTACGCAACGTTCCGGTTGCGTTTGATGGATGCGCTCCCGGTTGCCCGCCAGACCGTTCTCGAAGAGATTGATGACCTCGTGTTGATTCTCGATGAGAACGGGCAGGTGGTTACAGTCAACGATGCAGCAAAGCAGACGCTGAACGGGAAGGGAACGCTCGAAGGGACGAGCGTCTCAAGTGTATTTGAGATAGAGGATAACACTGCACTTCGGGAGTATCAGTCGGAACCGCTTCCTGTCTCGGTAAACGGCGACACATTATATCTCGACGTGAATCGGTCAGTGCTCGAAGATTTTCGTGGTAATTTCGTCGCAGAGGTTCTTGTCTGCCGAGATATTACCGAAACGCGCCAGCAATCTCTCAAACTCCGAGACAGAGAGGAAGACCTCAATCTACTGAAAGACCTCCAGAGCCGGTTTCTCAGACATAACCTCCGCAACGAGTTGAACGTCGTTCGGGCGCACGCACAGATGGTCCTTGACGAGGATGACCCGGAACAGCAACAACTACTGGAGGTTATCACCGACAGAACCGATAGAATCCTGGACTGGAGTGTCAAAGCAAGAGCTATCGAACAACTTATCGAAGCGGATGATACCGTCGAGTATGACCTGAATCGGCTGGTCACCACGGTCGTGAACGATATCGCACCTGCCTACGAAGAGGTGACGTTTGCGACGGACCTCAAAACGGACGGTCGAATTACTGCCGTTCCACAGCTCGAATGGGCGCTCGAAAACCTGCTGGAAAATGGAGCAGAGTACAACGATGCGGAGAATCCGATAGTCACCGTCGAGACGGAGAGAGTCGAAGAAAATATTGAAATTCGGGTCACAGATAACGGACCCGGAATCGACGCCGCAGAGCTGAAAGCGATACGTGACCGCGAGGAAGCACCGCTCAAACACGGGAGTGGGTTCGGTCTCTGGCTCGTCTACTGGGTGGTCCACAAATCGGATGGTGAACTCGAGTTTGAGAGTTCCGAAGACGGAACGACAGTCACGTTGCGGTTCGAGGCTGTCTGATAGTGATTACCTTCGTGCCGACATCACAGCTCCATCTCTGCAACCGGACCCCACCGTTTGTCGTTGTAACTTCGTTGTTGTTCGGTGTCGAACTCGTGTTCGATGCGTTGTCTGAGTGTCTGTTTTCCTTGACGGTCGATACTCGCCAGTTCGTCAGCTTTTGCAACTGCCAGCGGTGGTCCTCGCTCGCGGGCAACCTCCGAGAGAAGGTGTGTGGTAAGTTTGTCACGTATCTCATCATCTTTTGTAAACGCATACGGGGCCTCAATGCGGTAAACGAGGTCATCGCGCGGGTCATATAAAATAAAGAAGGTAACTTCGTAGGCCTCGTCATCGAGTCTGCGATTGTAGGAAATAGATAGTTCATTGCCTGACAGAACCCCATCAGTCCCGACACGCGAACGGAACCAGCCTGTGAAGGTAAGACAGTCAGTCAGTCGCTCTCCGTGTTCATCCCGCCGTGTGAGTAGCCGTCTGAACAGCGCTTCGTCATTGGCCCAGGGCGTGCTTAACGCTCCTCTGAGTTCACGGGTGATGGCTTTTGACGCACTGTTTTTCACGAACCCAACAAGCGGGACATCGCGCTCGATGAACGTCTCGACGAGCTGTAGATAATTCTCAATAACGCCAGTAAATTCGGTCTCTTCGATGATGAGTCGTTTAAGCTGTGGGTCTCGTTCGACCCATTTCAACAACCCAGTCGGATAGAGCGGTCCATCGAGGACGAGGAGGTCATCCACGATATCCGTATTATCGAGTGCGTGTTCGCTCTCTGCACGGTAAAGTGCCAGGGCGTGAACGACAGTCTGTTCGTAGCGGTCAACCCGCGGTGCGTGCAGGATGCGTCGCCGTGCGTAGCCACGGTCCATGCCAAGCCAGTCCTCAGAAAGGTCAAGCGTGTTGTCGTTCGAATGGACCGTCATGACGATGGTTCGACCACGGTGGAGTTCGATGCTGGATGGAGCGGAAGCCATCGCTGCCTGAGAAACGTCGATAACCAACCCGTTGTTGAACGTCGTCGGGTTGATTGTTCCGGCGTCAAGCCCATGCTGGGTTGGGAAGGGGGTTTCAGTAAGCGCAACGTCAGCAATCGTTGCTTTCCGTCGTCGGTGCTCTCCAATCGGTTCAAGGACGACAGTGCCATCACGATAGAGCGGGTCGAGAAACTCCTCGAAGGCGCGTTCAGCAAGTTCCGTCTGGTCGGTTTCGTCAACCTGTTTCGTCACGCGGCCGGCGAGGTCTGCAATTCCGTCCACGTGGACGGGGTCGAGTGTCATACGTTCCGTACTGGCGCAACTGGCATAAAGGTGGTCAGGAGCGCCCGTCGTGGAAAATACAGTGTGACTAAAATCACTCTTTGAGCGTACGCCGTTTTAATACAGTTTTGCGTTGAACGCCACGTATGAACCGACGAAGGCTTCTCGTAGGAACCGGAACGCTCGCTACTGCAGCACTCGCTGGCTGTCTCGGAGACGACGGTGACAACCAGAATGATGGAACAGGCAACAACGGCGAAAATACGGCAGGAAATAACAACTCAGATAACAACAGTGATACAGGCAACAGCGAAACACGAACGATTACTGTCAGTGACAGTGGCGAGGCAGAAGCCGAACCGGATATGGCCGTCTTCGAAACCAGCGTCGAAGAGCGTGGTGATTCATCCGGGGAAGTCCGAGATGCGCTCTCGGAACGGTCGGACCAACTCTACGATGCGCTCATAGCCTATGGACTCGACGAGGATGACGTAACCACCGGTAGGTTTGATATTGGCCGACAAATCGACTATCGCCGTTTTGAAAAAGAACACGGCAGACCACCGGAGAGCGAATCCGAGTTGGAAGAGTACAGCTACTACGAGGGAACCCATTCGTTTAATGTCGAAATTGAAGCCGTCGATGAAGTTGGAGCTATTATCGATACAGCCATTGATGCCGGAGCGGACGATATCAGCCGAATTACCTACACACTCTCGGATGGAAAACGAGATGAACTCAGAGAGCAGGCGCTTGAGGAGGCACTTTCATCAGCGGAGACGGAAGCCGAATTTCTCGCAAGCGAGGTGGATGCGACGATTATGGAGGCAAAGGCAATCGACAGCACCGGTACCAGCGTCTCTCCTGTCAGAGAAAGCTTCGATATGGACGAGGACGTGGCTGAAGACGATACCGCCACCGAACTCCACCCAGACGATGTCACCGTCTCTGCAAGCGTCAAAGTCGTCTACGCAATCGAGTGATTCCCCAAAAGAAACTGAAACGATAAACGGTCAATCGAGAATTGAATCGAGAATATCCCCGGCGTCGTACCGAACCGGGTCCGTGACGGGAACGCCAAGTTCCGCTTCGTATTCTGAGAGGGCCGCATCCGCTTCATCGACTGAGAGGTCGTAGGTATTCAGCACGCCAGCATCCACTGTTGCCGGTGAGACTGGCTCAGTAACCTGCTCATAGAGGTTTGCGTATGTCGCTGGGTCGGGGAGTTCGAATGAATCGTAGCTCCCTACGGTTTCACGGCCGGCCTCATGACAGAGTACGAGCGAATCCGGCTGTGCGCCATGCAAAATAGCGGTTGTGACCCCTGAATAGGCCGGGTGAGTCAGCGCACCCTGCCCTTCGACAATGATGACATCCTCGGCGTCCGCTTCTTTCACCAGTCGTTCGGTCGCCCCGGCGGCGAAATCAGCAATGGTTCGGTCGATTGCTATTCCCCAGCCTGAGACCATAATCCCGGTCTGACCGGTGGGGGCGACTGCAGCATCGAGGCCGCGCTCCCGTGCAGCATCGCGCAGTTCGTACGAGGTCGTCATCTTCCCGGTTGAGCAATCCGTTCCGACTGTAAGGACGACATGGGCATCGATTTCACCTGCTGTCCCCTCCGCCACGGTCAGGTCTTCCGGTGGCTCTCTGACATCACGCAAGGAAACGTCGTATTCTGCAGCAAGTTCACAGAACTCATCATCTTCAGAGAGCAGATAATGCAAGCCAGCGATTACATCACACCGACGTTCGATGGCCGTCCGCACATCGGGTCGCCAGGAGTCGTCGAAGCCCCCACCAATTGGTGCGATGCCGATAACGAGCGCATCACAGTCGGGGACATCAGCCATCTCGTCGACGATAGGGGCATCCTGTACGTCGGGGAGATAGTCATGAACGGTATCACCTGCGGAGTCTCTATCAAGGACAGCGACAATGTCGTGGTCACTGTAACGGAGAACCCCTACCGCAGTCTTTGCGCGGTCAGGGAACTGTTCATGAGCAAGTAGCGCAACGCGCATACACCTAACGGCGAGTTACGGAAAGTTAACCGTACCGGAGCGGGCCGAGTTGTATCGAAAGTTACCCATCGAAAACGTCGGGCTTTAGTCGACAGACACCGGAAAGATGGACAGATGGCCCGCTACCATATCGAAACCTACGGGTGTACGGCAAACCGCGGGGAGAGCCGCCAGATTGAGCGGTCGCTCCGCGAAGGTGGCCACCACCGCGTTGACTCCCCGGAGGAAGCCGACGTTGCAATCCTCAACACCTGTACGGTTGTCGAAAAAACGGAGCACAACATGCTTCGTCGGGCAAAAACCCTCGACGAGGAAACCCCTGCCGACCTCGTCATCACTGGGTGTATGGCGCTTGCACAGGGAACGGAGTTCGAACAGGCGGGCGTCAATGCCGACATCCTCCATTGGGATGACGTGCCGGAACACGTCAGAAACGGAGAGTGTCCAACGGCAACACCGGATACAGAACCTCTCGTTGATGGCGTCGTGGGGATTCTTCCGATTGCGCGTGGCTGTATGAGCGACTGCTCGTACTGTATTACGAAACACGCTACCGGGAAGATTGACTCGCCTCCTGTTGAGGAAAACGTTCAAAAAGCTCGTGCACTGGTCCACGCCGGTGCCAAAGAACTCCGTATCACCGGGCAAGATACCGGTGTCTACGGCTGGGATACGGGTGAGCGAGCGCTCCATACCCTACTTG
>LKNH01000064.1 GCA_001564135.1 Halobacteriaceae archaeon Tc-Br11_E2g27
GACCAGTCGACAATCACGAACGGGGAGCCAGCGGTAAGGGTGTTTGCTAGCTCGGACAGTGATTCTGGGGTGGTACTCTCATGAAAGGTCATTGTTGAGAACGCACCGTCAAGCGTCTCCGTTTCGAACGGGAGCGAGCCGGCGTCGCCGGTCACTAACTCGACGTTTTCCGGCACACCTCGGTTCCGATACTGTTGATGCATCTCTTCTTGGAGATCGAACGCATAGACCGTCTCAAAGTACGGTGCCAACTCATCAGTATAAAAGCCGATGCCGCTGCCGATATCGAGAATACGCGCCCCCTGATTTGCCGGGAGTGGTTCAATTAGTTCTTCGCGTGAACAGAAGCGAAACCGGGTTGGGTCCGAAAGCCGGTCCGTTTTCTCCGGGTCAAAGGTGTGAAATCCCATTGCCTTCCTGTACGGGGATGGTTCATAATAGACTGACGGACCAGCATTCATACTGCCGGGCGTAACTTCGTAAACTTACTCGCCACCTCAGGGTGGCGAGATGGTTTAAAGGCTTACGTCCGGTAGTATCAACCGTTTTGCCCGCCACTCTCACAGCCACTCAACACGACCACTTTTGACGGTTCGAGCCTAGACACCAGTATGGGAGACATCGAAGCGGAAACGCTCTTTCCGAACAGCCGCACAATCTCTGCCGTCGCTGAGGGAGAAATGACCCAGATTCACCGCGGCCAGCAGTATGCCGAGGAGGGCGATACGTTCTCTATTGAGGGAGAATCGTTCGAAGTCGTCGACGTGACCGAGCGAACGCTCGGCGATATGTCGGATGAGGACGCCAGACGCGAAGGCTCACCATCTCTTGAAGCCTACAAAGAGCGGATGGTTTCCGCCCACGGCGGGAACTTCGAGTGGGACGAGACCGCGACAGTCTACCGTCACCGGGTTGCAAAACAAGAGTAAGCGCTCGCGGTTTCCACAACAGGACGAACGTTCATTGTGTTGGCGGTCTAATATCTACAGGCATGACAGAGCTCCTTTCAGACGACGCTATCGCTGCACAGCTACCGGAGGATTGGGAACGGGACGGCGACGAAATCGTTCGCACATACGAGTTTGATGCCTATCTCGATGGTATCGGCTTCGCTGCGGGTGCTGGCGGACTCGCTGAACAACACTGGCACCACCCTGAAATCCACATCAGCTGGTGTGAGGTTGAAGTTCGACTGACGACACATGATGCTGGTGGCATCACTGCGAAGGATATGGACCTTGCCGAGGCACTGAACGAGATTTACTAGTCCTGACTTACTCGGATGGCGATGCGATAACTGACAGAAGATTCATTACCGGAGCTGAACTAGAATCGACAGCTAATGAGCCGTTCGACCTATGATTTCTGGTTGCTCGACCTCGACGGAACGGTTGTCGACGTCGAGACATCCTATATTTACGATACTATCGAGACCGTTGGCGACCGAATGGGGATTTCCTTCAGCGGTCACGAATCCGAACTGCTGTGGTATGGCCTCGGGCAGACCCGTGACCGCATTCTCTCGGATGCCGGCGTCGACCCAGCGGAGTTCTGGACTGTTTTTCACGATGTCGAGGAGCCAGAACGCAGAGCCGCAGCGACGCACCTGTATCCGGATGCCGAGGAATTTATCCTCAACACTGAGACTGATATCGGCGTTGTGACCCACTGTCAGGAATATCTGACTGGACCAGTCCTTGATGAATTGGATATCACAGACTGGTTTGAGACGGTTGTCTGCTGTACGGACGAGACGGGTTGGAAGCCTGACCCCCGTCCTGTTACGATGGCAATGGAACAGCTTGGCGTGGCTGACAACGGCAAGACCGGAGCGCTTGTCGGCGATAACGGGCAGGATATCGGGGCCGCCTGGAACGCCGGACTCGATGGCATCCATGTCCGTCGACACGACCCTGACCAGTTCGGCCAGTGTATCTGTGGTGACAGGCGAGTAGATGCACTGACTGAACTCCATTCCTGAGCAATATTCTGTTGCCGGTAATGCGGTGAAAACCCTCTGCCGGTATCGGGGGCTTTTTCGCCAATGCGCCCTAACAAAAAGCTATGTCAGTGCTTCGCGATGCCGTCTCTCAGTTGCCAAATCTTGTGTTCACTGACATTCTCGAAAGTGAACACAGCTATCGCCTTTTAGTTGACCTCCCTGGTGCGGCGGCTGAGACAACAACTGTCGAAATTGCTGGTTCGAAACTTCACATCGAAGCACGACGGAAGAAATCGGTTCCTCCGTCATTCCAATACGTTACCGAGGACCGCTCGCTGTTTCTTGACGCCGAACTCCCGCTTCCGTCAGATGTCGGAACTGAGGGTGCTTCCGCAACGATGGATGACGGCGTACTCGAGGTGACACTTCCAAAAAGCGACGAACGAGTCGATACTGAAATACCGATTACCAGCCGTGAAGAGTGAGGTGGCCTTGCAGTGAACTATCGTGCCTACTGGCGATTTCTCGTCGTCGTGTGGCAATTTCTCCCGCTGCTCGTTAGCTATGCGCGTGACAGACGGCGATTCATCCTCTTTGGTCGGTCGAGAAGCGTCTCCGGTGGGATTCGCCGACGGCGAGCGCAGAAACTGCTCGACTCCCTTCTCGAACTCGGACCGACCTTCATCAAACTCGGGCAAATCCTCTCAACACGGCCTGACATCCTTCCACCCGAGTATATCGAGGAGTTCCAGAAGCTACAGGATAGCGTTCCTCCCGCGGAGTGGGAAGATGCAAGGACCGTTATCGAAGCGGAGGTTGGCCCGGTCTCTGAGACGTTTGATGATTTCGACACGGACCCAATTAGCGGGGCCAGTCTCGGACAGGTCTACAAGGCTGAAGTCGATGGGCAACCGGTAGCGGTAAAGATTCGTCGACCCGGCGTTGAGGACCTTGTCGAGGCCGACCTACGTGTCGTCCGCTGGTCTGTTCCACTCCTGATTCGGTTCGTCGGCGAAACTCGTTCCTTTTCGCTTGAGACGTTAGCTGATGAGTTTGCCAAGACCATCCGACAGGAAATGGATTACGAACGCGAAGCACGGATGCTCAAAGAGATACGTGGAAATTTCAGCGAAAATGAATCGATGCGGATTCCGGAGGTGATTGATTCGCATTCGACAGAACGTGTTCTCACAATGGAGTATGTCGAAGGGACAAAAATCACCAACCTCAACGAACTGGACGAGATGCGTATTGACCGTTCAGGGCTTGCTGAGCGACTTCAGACAATCTATCTCCAGATGATTATCGAAGATGGGGTCTTTCACGCCGACCCACACCCCGGCAATCTGGCAGTCGCTGCAGATGGGACGATTATCTTCTATGACTTCGGTATGAGTGGTTACGTTGACCCGTTTATCCAGGACCGCATTATCGAGTTTTACACGGCTGTTGCCAGACAGGACATCGACGCCATTCTGGATTCGCTAGTCGAGATGGGAACGCTCTCGCCGAATGCTGACCGGAAACTGATGGGTGAGATTATGGAACTGGCCATCACTGACCTCCGTGGTGAGGATATCGAGCAGTACCGTATCCAACAGATTGTCCAGCAGGTCGAGGATACGATTTACGAGTTCCCACTTCGACTGCCGTCGAATCTTGCACTTGTGCTGCGCGTCGCAACCGTGGTCGAAGGCGTCTGTGTGACCCTTGACCCGGACTTTGATTTCATCAGCGTTGCGACCGACTATCTCGGACGGGAGGGCTATCTCGAAGAGGGGGCCAGACAGTACGTTGCTGAGCGCGGAAAAGATGTCCGTGGCGCTGCTGGCTCAATGGTCCGTGTTCCAGCTAAACTCGAAGAGACGTTAGATAGCGTCAACCGTGGTCGTGTGGAGGTATCGGCGGAACTGGATGACCCCCAAGACTACTTTGACCGGCTGGCAAAACGTTTTATACTTGGTCTTATTTTTTCGGCCGGCATTATTTCCACAACGTTATTGGGCATTTTCTCAACGACCGGCTGGACAGTCGGTTCCGCCGGTCTAACGGTGTTTGTCGGGCTGTTGCTTTACCGCTCGTTCAGCAAACAGCGAGGGATTCGTGCACAGCCACAGTTTACTCGGCAACGGCTTCGTGAGGAAGAGGGTGGAGCGCTCGGATTTGGCGACTCGATTGTCGAGGCTGGTCAACCGGATGAAGTCCAGAGCACAGAGGTCGGTGATGAGATTTCACCAGAACGATTTGATATCCCAGTCGAATCGGGCGCGGCTGACGAAGACGAACCCTGATTCCACGTCTGTTCGGTGGCTTTGCCCAGTCTATTCCAAACCGTTTATACTGTCTGGTGGACAACGGCGGTACAATGCCAAAACAACAGACCGAAGTTCGCGAACTTGACGAGGGAAGCTACGTTCTCATTGACGACTCACCGTGTAAAATTAACTCCTACAGCACCGCAAAACCAGGAAAACACGGCAGCGCAAAAGCCCGTATCGAGGCCAAAGGCGTCTTCGACGACCAGAAACGTTCGATGTCTCAGCCAGTCGACGCAAAGGTCTGGGTCCCAATCATCAACCGGAAGCAGGGACAGGTCATCGACGTGCGCGACGGCGAGATTCAGGTAATGGACCTCGAAACATACGATAACTTCGTCATGCGCGTTGCAGGCGACGAGGATATCTCAAACGACGACGAGATTGAGTTCCTCGAATTCGAAGGACAGCGCAAAATCGTCTGATGTTTCCCGGTGCGGTTGCGACTCATGAGGAAGCTAGCTATGCACTTATCGGCGCTCCTCTAGATGTTTCTACCTCTTATCAACCGGGAACCCGATTTGGACCGGGCCAGATGCGGGAAGTTGCTCAGTCGTTCGAGGACTACGACCAACATACCGGCCAGCAGTTCACTTCGCTTTCAGTGTACGACCATGGCGACATCCATCCGAGTGCGGATACCGAGGAGTATCTGACGTTTCTCGAAGGGACAATTTCGGAGTATGCGAGAGAGGGTGTTGTTCCGATTCTTCTTGGCGGTGAGCATACCGTTACCGTCGGTGGTCTTCGTGCGCTTAGTCCTGATGTATACGTCTGTCTTGATGCACATCTTGACCTTCGTGAATCGTATGCTGGGAACCCATTGAGCCACGCAACGGTCTCACACCACGCACTGAAACACGCGGACGAGGTCTATATTCTCGGTGCCCGCTCGGGGTGCGAAACGGAGTTCCAGCGTGCGGAAACAACTGATTCGGTGACCGTCATCTCCCCTGAGGACGTTGCCGACTGGGAGCCATCCTTCGCCGATAAATCGGTGTATCTGAGTGTCGACATCGATGCCGCAGACCCCGGTTTCGCGCCGGGCACTGGCACGCCGGAGCCGTTTGGCCTCACACCGCGGACGATGCACAGGGTCGTTCGGCAAGTTGCACCCGAGTGTGACGGCTTTGATATTGTCGAAGTCAACGACAGGGACGACGGACAGGCAGCAGTTCTTGGCGCAAAGTTACTTCGGTCGTTCATCTATGCTCACGCTGCTGGGTCAGAATCGGGGCCGTAAACAGGTGTGAACGGTTTTTCAGCGGTCTGAATCTGGGCGCTGGCTTTTTTATGCGACGGCTCACTGTATGTGACATGGACCACCTGTCGTCGTGTTACTTCTGTGGGACGGCTATTGATGAGCCGCTCACGCGTTACACTGTCGGGGAATCAGACACTGGCTCAACTGTTACACTTTGCCCAGGCTGTAAACACAAACTCGAAACCGTTCTGGAAGCGGCTGGCGCCTCCTCATTGTCACAGGCCAGTGCAGAAACCGATGCGGTTGGAACAGCGCCCACTACCGACTCTGTGTCGTCTTCAAACGAGTCAGATGCTTCTTCGATAGCTGAGGTTGCAAACCCCCCTGACCAGCCCGATACTGACGAGGAGGCGACTGTTGAAACCGAGAGCGAATCTGAAGAGGCCGAAACTGAGGACAGTCCCGCTGGACCGGAGTCCGGGGATGTACCGACGGAACAAGCAGATGCCACTCTGTCAGAAACTGACACAGCCACAGATGCTGACCCGGCCGATTCGGCTGTCGATGCGCTTGTCGACCCTGCGGTCGTCGAAGCTGACGAGCTGAGCGAACAGGCACAGGAGCTTGAAGAATCACTGGACACGGACGCTGCTGAACCCTCGGAGGAGTCATCACTCGAAGACAATACTGAGTCGCCCACCCCTGATTCGTCGTCGGACGACGGTCGTACCATCGATGACTTACTGGAAGAAAATATGGAGGCAGAGATGCCTGAGGAGTTTGCCGTCGAGGAATCACCCAGTGGCAACGGGGAGGATACACCAGCATCCGCCGATTCGGGCCCAGCTACCGACTCCCAAATCGACGACCAACCAGCGGATGAGACCACTACTTCCGATTCAGAGTCGCCTGGTGGGGAGAGTGCCACTCAGGAATCGGCGTCGCCTGCTGAGGAGAGCTCGTCCGAACCTGCAGCGAAGCAGGACCAGCCAGCGGAGTCGACGGATGACCAGCCACGCACCACCATCTCTGCACTGGAGTACAACAAGGTGATGCGACTCCTGCAAAACCGCGATTTCCCTGTCGAACGCTCGGAGATTGAAACGGTCGCAGCAAGTGCATACAACCTCTCAGAGCAAGAATGTGCGGAGGTTATCGACCTTGCAGTCGACCGTGACCTGGTTGAAGAATCCGATGGGCTGTTGAAACGGCCGTCCTAGCTTTTTCCAGCAACAAACATACACGTGGCAGTCATTGGTCCCGATATGGATTGTCAGGAACTCTCTGACCGCCTTGATTCGGAGCTAGCAACCGAAGCGTATGCTACAATCGATGTGAGCGCAAATGGGTTGCAAGTCGAACGAACTGGCGATATCTCACACGTCGCTGTGGCTGTCGATGCAGCCGTCGAGACGATTGAACGAGCGATTGCACGAGATGCAGACCTCCTGTTTACCCACCACGGTATCTCGTGGGGCGGCATAGAGCGCGTGACGGGAAGCACATACCAGCGCATTGCACCGCTTATCGAGCACAACGTCGGACTCTATGCGTCGCATCTTCCGCTTGATGGACACCAGACGCTTGGCAACGCCGCTGGTGTTGGTGATGTCCTTGGCGTCATTGACCGTGAACCGTTTGGTCGGTACGACGGCGAGTATATCGGACAGGCAGGAACGCTCCCCGAGCCCGTGTCCACGGACACACTCGTTGAACAGCTTTCATCGGAACTGGATACTGGCGGACAGCAGGTACAGACGCTTGATTTTGGTCCCGAGATGGTGTCCAAGGTCGCAATCGTCACGGGAAGCGGCGTTGATTGGTTGGACGAGGCTGTGGCGGTTGACGCTGACGTACTCATCACTGGTGAAGGCAAACAGAGCGTCTATCATGAAGCGAAGGAAGCGGGAATCTCGGTCGTTCTTGCAGGGCATTATGCAACGGAGACGTTCGGGGTTCAGTCAGTGCAAAATCTCCTGTCGGAGTGGGGGTTAGAGACGAGCTTTATCGACTGCCCAACCGGTCTGTAACGTCTGTTTGCCTGTTAGAGTAGGCTCAACTCGCCCGTGATAGCATCAACTTGCCGTTCGGAGGCTGGTCCGACAGCGAGCGTTGTCGACGTCCCAGGTTCCAATTGGGTATGGCCGGCATCGCGGATAACTGCTTGTGGGAGCCCATCCGCTTTGGCAAGTTCAGCGAGTTCGTACAGTGTTGATTCATCAGCGGCCTTGAGTACCACCTTCTTTTGGCCGCCTTGTTTCCATGTTCGCTGGGCATCACTGCTAGCCTTTTCGTAGGCTTTGAGCGATGCATGGGCGACCTGTGCGGCAAGTTTTCCGGTACCCATACCGAGGTCAGTCCGTGCGACAATCGCTTGTTTCATACAGGATGTGCGGTACTCACCATCAAAAGCGTCGTGTTTTCGGCGGCGAGCTATAGTAGCCACTGAAAGTCAATGCATACCCGATCGCACGAAGGCTGTGCGATCGGTGTGTAAATCGTTTCAATTGTTACTATAGCCTTACATGGTCCGACGGGTGCTGTCCGTTTGTTGTCTGGCAAGTGACGACCCTCGGGTCGGGAGTTCGGTTACGCAGTGCCCGCAGTACCGGTATGTGGGCTCGTTTGATTCACCACAGTCTGGACAGGTGACCGTCTCCCAGGCGTCCTCGTGGGAATGGCTGTCGTTTGGTCCTCGGTGGTTTCTGAAGGCGTAGGCAAGGATAACCAGATGTGTGAGCAATAGCAGGCCGATAGCGACAAACACCCAATCGCTGGCCATATGTGGGGGTTGTCAGGCCGCCCTATATAATTGTTTCTCCAACTCAGAACTCTGGAAAGCCGATGTGTTTCGGCTCTTGGTCACCACAGCTATGTCGCGACCGGAGGTCAGATTCTCGGTCGCGGTTCTCGGGGTCAGCAATCGTCTCTCGCGTCACTTGTTCGGTAATCTCGTAGATGTTGATGTGGGTGAGTTCAACGCCATGCTCTTCGGGGGCACGCTCACACAGGTCGGCGACGAGGTGGTCGGGGGCCTCACCAACTGTTCCTGCCCGCCGAATTGAGTTCATATAGAACCGCTCGCGGTAACTTCCGTGCTGCTTTTGTAGCTCCTGTCCCGGTCGTTCGAACGTTAGCTCCCGGTCGTTGTAGATATCCAACTGCTGGCCATCGGCTGTCTCTGCGGGGAAGACGTAGTACCTGTCAGTGGTTCGTGGCCCGGGTCCGGCAAAAATGCTCCATTCGGGTTGGTCGATGTTCAGCCGCTCTGCGACTGAGTGTATCTGCGCTCCAACAGCGGACTCAACGATGTTGTCCTCGGGGTCGTAATCTTCGTCGATGTCCGTCTCGAAGAGCATCCCGGCTTCCGGTGCAAGCAGTGCGAGGGTAATCGCGATAGCAACGAGAATCACGACCATCGTCGATTTGTATGTAATCTTTCGCGCTTGCTCTACACGGGCGTGAGTGAGCCGAGGATTTGGAACGGCCTGTGCACTGGTGATTGCACGGTTTTTGAGTGTCCGAAGTGGGGCAGTTGTCAACCCAGTCCAGCGAGTCACCCGTGACAGGTCGGCATAGAATACTGTTGGAACGAACAACAACAGTCCTGTCAGTGCCACGTAGGCAAATGCGCCGATACGGACTGTCAACGCAAACGAGGCGTGGCCACCCATGAAAAAGACGAGCAGCGGGAGACGCTTGCGCCCTCGCAGGAGAATGAGCAGTGGCGAAGCAAGCAGCATGTGAAACCAGAGCCAACCGCCGACTTGCAGTGGCAGTTCGAAATTCCGCATGAAATCACCAAGGAGGAACGTCATCTCATCCAGTCCCATCACGAGCACTGCGGCTTCGCCGCTTTGCCACAGGTCAGAGCCCATCTTGTTGAAGCCGTTAATCGTATACATTACGACCATCTGAGACAGGGCGAATACCGACGCCAAGCCGACAAACTCCTGTCGAGGGCTCCCCGTTCGGTGAACGGCATCAACTGACCACCGCTCTCCAAGGGGCAAGAATATAGCCCAGAAAAAGAGTAAGCGAAAGAGTGTATCTGCATAGCTTAGCACCAGCGGGTTGTGGTGGTCAAGCGAAATGACGAACAGAAAGGAGAGTATCGTTGCAAACCGGGTTTTGTATCCAACTATCAACTGGAGTGCGACAAGCCCGTGCAAAACGAACAGTCCGGCGATAACCGTCGGGTCTGACGTATAATAAAAGAACGAGAAGGCCCCATCAGGGGTGTAGGATTCAGCGAGTTCTTGTGGCACGACGCCGTCATCAGTATAGTAAAACCAAAAGTTCCGAGAACGAGAGATGAGGTCTCCAATAATTAACAGTCCGAGTGCGATACGAAAGAGTGCAAGCGACCGGGTGTCGATGCTCACACAGCCTCGGAGAGACGAAACAGCTGATGTGACGCGATTCGGGAGGGGGTTGTCAGCTTTCATTGTAGACGGTATCAGTTTCGGGGATTCGAGTCAGGACTCGTTCGGATGTACTGTCTACCTTTAGGTGTGATGATACGGTAAGTAAATGATTCCGGTTGTGTGATACCGTGGCGTCATTCAGCATGCACGGGAACCGCTCGAAAAGCCAGATACAGGGAATCACAACGCTGCTGATACTGCTTGCTGTCCTATCGTTGCACTCCCTGCAGTGGCTACCTGACAAAACCTATAATTGCGGGCCTACCATAGCCACAGATACGAACAGCTCCATGACAAACGAAACGAAAATCGCTGATACGCAGGGAAAATATCTCCACGCCATCAAAAACGGTCGGGAGATGATGGACGCGACCTGGGAGCCCTGTCGTACTATCCTTACTAACGAGCGACTCGTTGTCATGGCTGACCAGCAGTTTTCCATTCCACTGGGGAATATCACAGAGATGGGCGAACGGCTGGACCTGAATCAGGAAATCGCCTCGGAATCTGAGTATTCTACTGTGCATATCGACGAGGATGTGCTGCTGGTCGCGGCAAACAACCACGAGAGTTTCGAGACTGACCTGTATCGGGCTATCCTTGATGGAGCAATCGTTTATGTCAAACATCCTGCAGTCGTGGGAGGGGTGATTCAGGGCCAGGAGTGGCAGCGTGGGCGACTCAAAGTCACGGCGGAAGCCGTCCAACTCGTGCTTGAAGATGGACAGCGGTTCGTTATCGACCGCGACGATATCGGCGATTTCGAGACGGACGAGCGGGCGATTGCCGGTGACAAGCGGATGGTAATCGAAGTCGAGCATACCGAC
>LKNH01000065.1 GCA_001564135.1 Halobacteriaceae archaeon Tc-Br11_E2g27
CGAGTCATACGAGGAGATTATCAACGAACTCATTAACATCTACGAGGCCGAGGAACTCGCGCTGTTCAAAGCGGAATGAGTCAACAGTTCGTTTTCCGTTTATTGTAGGTATTGCGGTTGTTTTCGTGGTCACCCAACACCCGCTGGTGTATCCCGAAATGCAACTCCTAGTTTGTCTTTCGGTGGCGTTGACAACCCGTCTGCGCCTCCATCTGGAACTCTCCGTAAAGAGTCACAATAGCTATCATCAGTGCTCTCAACTGCTTTTATCATCGGATTGTTGTTCAGCATATGCCGCACAAACTTCTTCCCAGCGCCCCTGTTGTTCAAGAAAGTTCTGTAATTCAACAGCGTAAGCTTCAACGAGTGATACTGCAGCGGCCTCCCGCTCGTCGTCCGAACCACTCCCAGCATCACCACCCCCAAAGAGGCTTGCGACACGGCCAAGCAACCCACCTTTGTCCGCTTTATTGCTCCGTTGTGGCGGTCCACCCATGCCATCAGGAATGTTGTCCAGTTCGGGGATAATTTGTTGTACCTGCTCAGTGTTCGCCACAATTTCGGCCTCCTCAGGCGTTTCAGGAGTTGCTATCTCAAACTGGACAGCCGTCATAATAAGCCCCCACTGCTGGTTGGAAAACTGTGAATCAATAACTTGTTGTTGGAACTGCTGGTCAACCTGCATCCGTGCTCCCGCAATCATATCGGTCCATTGGCCACTCATATCTCCGCGTATGTTCCCAACCGGTATGATTTATTCGGCCGACCGATAACAGTTGATAATCAGATATATTGCTCATACTGATTATTGCGACTCTTTATAACTAGCACCCAACAATATGAGTAGCCCGAAGGAATCACTCGATAGGTTTCAAACTGGTTGGTCGGCAACCATCATTCCCCGTTGCACCCATGACCAACGACCGTCCCCAAACAACACTTCCCGCCCCGTGCGATTATCCTGACCCTGTGGTCCAGTATTCACTCACTGAGAGCGGCGCCGTTATTGAGGCGGTCAATGACCCATTTCGTGCAGTCTTTGGTTCGCCGGAATCGACGGACTCACTCGAGACGATATTAGATATAACATCACCTGCCGACAGTGAAGCACTCAAAACAGGTGGAACTATCTCCGTCACGATAGACGAAACGCGTCAGTCTGAACCAGATGCTACTGTGAAGCAGTATCATGGACGGGTCGTCTCTCCGGGGAAACAGGCCGGGTATATTTTGTTCGTTGCTGGCGGACACGACATCGGGGTCGACCGCGTTGCGAGCGTCATCAGCCACGACCTACGCAATCCTCTAGATGTCGCCAAAGCACACCTGGAAGCTGTCGAGGACATCACGAGATGCGAGAATATCGCTCCTGAGAGCCGTCTCCCGGAGCATCTCGCCCATATTGAGCACTCCCACGGACGGATGGAACGAATTATCGAAGACGTCCTGACGCTCGCACGGGGTGATGCTGTTATCACACCCGATACAACAGTTGACCTAAAAGCAGTTGCAGAACGTGCCTGGGAAACAGTCGATACGGGCTCTGCAACGCTTTCAGTCGATAACTCATTACAGACTGTTACGGGTGACCCTGACCGTCTGGGTCGACTGTTTGAAAATTTGTTTCGCAATGCCATCGAACACGGAACACCGCATTCGGGTACGGTGGCAGTTCGCGTTAGAACGATATCCGACGGGTTTTTTGTCGAGGATAACGGCCCCGGTATCCCACCGGATCGGCGCGACCAAATTTTCCACCCTGGCCACAGTAATCGGATACAGGGAACAGGACTTGGTCTTGCCATTGTCAGGCGAATCGCGGAACACCATGGCTGGTCTGTCGCCGCAGAAGACGGAGATTCTGGTGGGGCCCGTATTGCATTTCATGGTGTCACCGGTGAGTAATACCGAGTCAATTATTGTGCCTGATTACGGGACTTCTGTATGGACGAGCGACTGGAACGTGCACCCGTCGGGTTGGTGACCGCAACAGAGACTGGAACAGTTTTGGTCGCCAACAAACGTGCACATGAGTTGCTCTCGCTCGATGCTGAGACAGTCGCAGGCGAACCCTCGCTGAGCGAACTGTTCCCGGCATCCGTCGAGGATACCGTTCCTCGTCTGTTTGAGACGGGAACGTTTGAGCAACAGGAGTTTGAGGAGTACTATCCCGAACTTGACCGATGGTTATCGGTGACTGTCCTTCCGACTGGCGACGAGGTGACCCTCTATTTTCGAGATTGCTCGGACCATTATCAGGGCCGCCGTGCCATCGGAGAACTTCGTGGTGAGTTGGACCGTCTCACGAACATCAACGCCCTTATTTCCGATGTATTGGGTGAGCTTATCGCCGCTTCAACCCGGGAAGAGATAGCCGCCACTATCTGCGAACGACTTGGTGACACTGAGCTCTATGCGTTTGCGCTGATGGCTGAACGGGAACTCAGTGGCGATACGATGACAATTCGGGCCGCTTCCGGTTCGACAGGCCGAACGCTCGACGCCATCGAGAACACGTTTGATGGGGATGCAGTTGGTCCCGAACAGCGAGCGGTCGAATCCGGAGAACCACAACTCGTGCAACCAGTTGGTGAGGAAATGGCTGTGCCTGAACCGGTTCGGCGAGCGGCATTTGCTGACGGCATTCAATCGATGCTTGCCGTACCACTGACGTATGGGTCAAGCGTCTACGGGGTCGTGAGCATCTATGCAACGGACCAGGATGCATTTTCGGAGCGAGAACGAACTAACTTCGAGACAGTCGGGGAAATGGCTGGATTTGCGATCAATGCTGCACGCCACCGGAGTCTGTTGCTGTCGGATACCGTTGCTGAACTCACTCTGGAGATACACGATGAGCAAGACCCATTTGTTCACTCGACAGCGACGGAAGATGGACGGTTCTCTGTAGAGGGAGTTGTTCCACAGCATGACGAACCCCTCCTTTGTTACCTGAACGTGAAAGGTGGCAGTGTCGAAGCGCTCGCCAACACGCTGATGTCACATGAACGTGTTGAGGGGTGTCGCGTGCTCGGGACTCACGAAGATGGGGGTTCGTTAGAAGTGTCGCTCGCGTCAACGACAGTCATCGACCGACTCACTGAACTCGGGGCAACCATCCAATCAGGCTCGTATGTTGAGGGGACCGGTGAACTAGTGGTTGACCTTCCGCCTGCGGAAGATGTTCGGCGCGTTGCAGAGCACATTACCAGCGAATTCGACAGTTCGGTTCGTGCAAAACGGGAGAAAGAACGTGTTTCACAATCCCCAGAAGAATTTCGTGATGAACTTGGCGATGCACTAACGGAACGACAGGAAAACGCACTCAGGACGGCGTTCTTTGCTGACTATTTCGAATCGCCTCGCGGTAGTTCGGCAGAAGAGGTTGCAAACGCACTCGGAATTACCGGGCCAACCCTCCTCTATCACCTCAGAGCGGGACAGAAGAAGTTACTCGCCCAGTATTTCGACGCGACCGACTCGTGACAGCCATCTTTGACTTATCTTTCGTCTTCGCGTGTTCTGTCCGGTTTTGAGCTCTTGTCGGATGAACTGCCAGGATGAGAGCCATCCGCCCACTGGACGCCTCGGCGAAACAGGCCGTGAAGCGTGCTGGTTTCACGGGGAGTCGGGTGTGCGCGGCCAAGCAACCGTCGGAACATCCGCGTTGCCTTCTCGCGTTTTGGTTCGGGATGTCCGACTGCAGCGACATACTCAGCAAACTGGTCGTGTAATCGTTCGACTTCCGGTTTCGGAGCTCTCCGATGAAGTTCATCGGGGTGTTGTGTCGATGCAAGGGATAATCCACGGAGTTCATAAAGTGTAATTGTCGCCGCCTGGCCGAGATTTAGCGATGGGTAGGCTTCACTTGCCGGAATTGAACAGAGCGCATCAAGTTGAGCGAGTTCATCGTTTGTGAGGCCAACCCGTTCCCGACCGAACACGAGCGCTATCGGCTTGGTAACGCCGGATAGATGCTCCGTGAGTTCCTGGACTTCCATTGCAGGATAGCGAACATGGTTTGTCGGGTCCTCATTAGGGACTGCGGTACAGGCCACGGTATAATATGACTCTGCCAGTTCATCGAAGCTTAACTCGGTTGCATTTGGTAGAATATCTGCTCTGGCTTGCCCGGCAAATCCGTAGGCTTCCCCGTCGGGGTCGAGTTCGGGTGGGTCAACCAGCAACAATTCGGAAAGGCCGAAGTTTTTCATCGCACGAGCAATCGTCCCAACGTTTCCGGGAGTCTCCGCATCCACGACGGCAACAGCTATCTGCGGGACTGGCTGAGTATTGTCGCCCTGTGGCTGCCGGTCGGTCATCATCTGGCATAGGACGGAGCATCCTAAAAGCCGCGCGGAATGGTACCAGCAAAATATTATCACCAATAGAATTTTGTTCCAACTACAATCGGACGACGACTGATTTAACAGGCTTGGAGCCAACTAAGGAACATGCGAACAGTCGACGCTGCTGGTTTGAAGATTGGAGATGAGTATCCGCCGCGAATTATGGGCGTTCTGAACGTCAGCCAGAAGTCCCCATACAAACCCTCCGTGTTCAACAGCGCTGACGAGGCGGCGGCCTACGTCGATGAAGAGCTTATCGGCCAGGGCGCAGATATCGTTGACATCGGCCTTGAGTCAGCTAACAAACGGTTTGAGGTGCTTTCCGCTGAGGAAGAACTGGACCGACTCGATACGGCGCTTGAAACCATCGAGAGTGTCAGCGGAGATGCAATCTACTCAATCGAAACACGGTATCACGAGGTTGCTGACAAAGCGCTCGCAGAAGGGTTCGATATGGTCAACGATATCTGTGGCTTTGCGGACCCAAAGATGCCGGAGGTGTGTGCCGATTATGACGTTGCGGTTGGAAAGATGGCCAGTCCGCCTGACCTCGAACGGCCGGGTGCAATCGAATCAGTTGATGACATCTATGACGCCCTGTTTCAGAATGGTCTTACCGAAAAGACGCTTATTGACCCGGCGTTTGGTGGCTGGAGCGAGGACAAAACGCTGGCTGATGACCGCGAAACCTTTGACAGACTTCGTGAGTTCCGTGCGATTGGACAGCCAATTCTCGTTTCTATCAATCGAAAGAATTTCCTGCGCGATGTGGCCGCCAGAGAGACAGAGGAAGCGCTTCCCGTCTCGCTTGCGGCGACGTCCATGGCAGTAGAACGCGGAGCACATATCATCCGAACTCACGATGTGTCAGAGACACAGGATGCGGCTCTGATTGGGGAGGAGTTTACCCGCGAACGAGCAGCCATTACGGGCCCGGATGAGTCCATCAGCGTTGAGGCACTGGACATTACGACGCTAACTGAAGCGGCCCGTCATGTTGACCGACTCGGTGATTCGACCGCTGAGACTGGGTGGGCTGTCTCTCGGCTGTATGAACTGCGGGGTCTTTCTCAGAATGAACGGAAACAGCTCAACGACCGAATTGCTGGCGAACCGCTCACAGTTGCCGTTGATGATGCAACCGGCACGGTATTGCTCGGCGGACCGGTGGCGGCGATAGACAACCTGACAGAGCAGCTAGCGCCTCCGCTGGCAGATGTACTGACAGCCGCTGTGGAGCACGAGCGGAGGGTCTGAGAATGAAATTCAGCGACTGGGAACCGATATACGAACAGATTCTTGGGGAGTTCGGCTATCCTCGGAGCGGTGACGAACGTGCACGGGATATCCTTGCTGAACTGGTCGAGGGGCAGCAATTCGATGTTGATGGGTGGTCACTGGCTGGTGACCGCGTTGCAATCGCTGGGGGTGCTCCGTCGCTTGCAACGGCAGAAGAACTATCGGTGGCTCGTAACGCTGACGCAGTGATTGCCGCATCGACAGCCGTGGATGTCCTTTTCGAGGCGGGCATAGCAGTCGATTGCATGGTGACGGATATCGACAAGAATCCGGAGACTGCACGGCAACTCACGGAACGTGGGGTTCCTGTTGCAGTCCATGCTCACGGGGACAATATTGACCTCCTGCATGAGTACCTTCCAACGTACGAACACAGTGCAGTTATCCCGACAACACAGGCTGCTCCGACGGATATGGTCCAAAATTTGGGCGGGTTTACTGACGGCGACAGGGCAGCATATCTGGCAGACTACTGTGGTGCAGATGAGCTTGTCTTTCCCGGATGGGAATTTACAGACCCGGCTGTTGAACCGGAGAAACGGAAGAAACTCCGTTGGGCCGCTCGACTGCTTCTGGAACTCGAACGTCAGCGCGAGGAGACATTTGCTGTCCTTGATGACATTCGAACTGAGATATCGTACCCTATTGTGCGGGAGTGACAGTAAACTATCACATCCGTCCATCAAAGTTTATTGGCACCAGGCCCCCGATTACTGGTAGTGTCCCTCTCGTTTGATGGAGCCGTTTTGGAACTAGTCAGTCTGGTCGCACTAGTGTTTTCACTCGTGCTGTCGGCGGTAGTTCTCTCTCGATATAGTCGGCTTGAGGACCCTGTCGGGTTGCTTCGTGAGCGATTCGTCTATGGCATTCCGTGGGGAACAGCAATCGTCATTGCACTGGTCTATACGGTCTATTATCTCGTCCAAGGTGGGGGTGAAGATGGCGGGCCAATCATGACCGCGTTTCGGTCTTGGTCGCTATGGTATCCGCAGGGAGCGCTTTTTTCGTCGTTTGCTCATGCCAGCCACTCTCATCTACAGGGCAACGTCCTGGGAGCAATCGTCTTCGCACCGATTGTTGAGTATGTTTGGGGACATTATCGCTTCGAGCAGGAGAATAGCTCTGAGCAGCACTCGGACAACGAGACAAACTCGGTACGTAACCGATTAGTTGCGACTCCTCCCGGACGAATTGCGGTCTTTGTCGCCGCAGTGGTTGTCGTTGGCTTGCTTGGCAGTCTACTGGTGCCTGGAGCAGTCATTGGCTTTTCGGGGCTTGTCTTTGCGTTTGCTGGCTTTGCGCTCGTTGTGAAGCCGCTGGTGACAATCGTTGCAATTCTTGGTTTGCAGGTCCTCCGGCTTCTCGTCCGGGCGTTCGAATCCCCAATCGTGACGGCAACGGCAGAGCCACGGTTTGTCACGCCATCGTGGGCAGATGTTGCGTTACAGGGTCATCTTTTTGGTGTCCTCATTGGTGCAGTTCTTGCAGTGGGATTACTCAGGTTAAGAAACCAGCAACCGGAAATCGTCTACGTTTGGTATGCAGCACTCGTTTTTGCCGTGACGCGCTCGATGGAAGCCGTGTACTGGTATCTTGGAACTGACCAGTATATTCTGTTCCGGGCCGTGGGAACTGCCGGTATTATTCTGCTTGCAGTCGTGATTGCGGTTGCCGCTGCCGGCCCTCGACCGGGAGATAACACTCCACGATGGCAACGACTTCCAGCATTGAGGCCTGTTGCTATTGGATTACTCACTGTGTCACTGGTAGTACTTTCAATTGGCGGCTTTGCCTATAGCATCGCTCCCGTTAGCCCTGGTGAGGAAATCGAGGCGGCTTCGGAGAATCAACTCGAAGTGGGTGATTATACCATCACCTACGCGGAAGGCGTCGAAGACCAGTATATCGGTGCGGTGAGTGTGCCCCCGCTCTGGGAGCCATCCGTGACCGTGAGTGGCGTTATTATTACGAGCGATGAACGTAACGTCTGGGAACGTGCTGTTTCTGCCAACGAGCTAGCGTTTGATGGGCGGGTAACGATTCCAGTTGGGGATGCAACGTGGCGCGAACTCGTTCATATCGACCGAACAGCGTGGTCATTTACCGAAGGGAACAGCACTGCGAAGGTCTTCGGAACGGTCAGTGATGAGTCATGGACGCTCCTGTATCGTGATTCCCCCGCGAAAAGCGATGTTACAGTAAACAATGCGAATCTGAGCATTGAGCCAGTGGATGAGTTCTATAACCTCACTGTAGAAAGAGACGACCAGGTGATTGACTCGAAGCGATTACCGACGGCAAACGAGACGTTTACCATCGATGGGGTTGAGTACGAACGAGTCAACGACGATTTGATGGTCCGCCACGAGGGAACTGAATTTACCGTCGCCCAATTCCAGACACGTGAGCAGTAGTGCTGACGTTATTCCCACTCAATTCTGAAGAGTTCAACATCCAGAACCTTCGAGTCTTCCGTGTGAAACGGGAAGGTCCTGGAGAGGTCAAATTCAGCGGCAAACGCATGGGTGACAGTCCCGCCGTTATCAGCGGCGAACGACTCGACAAAGTCAGCGCTCCCGGTATTGTGAATTGAGTACGAAACGTCAGCAACCGTCGCAGTCTCTTCAAGAAAAGCCCGGTCTGCGTGTTTGTTTCCCTTCTGAGCGCCGAATGGCGGATTCATGAGAACGGTTGTAGATTCAGACGTCGACAGCGGGAGGCGAGTCGCATCCCCTCGAATCCACGAGACAGCCGTCTTCGTAGCAATGCGTCTCTCGTTTTGCTGAGCCGTCGACAGCGGTTCCAGGTCAAGGTCAACGCCGACGACTGCCTTTGGGCCACGGAGTGCCGCTGCAAGCGCCAACATGCCGGTCCCACAGCCCAAATCAAGGACTGTTTTCCCGTCAATATCTCCCTGTAAATCCGCTGTGTGGACGAGGTGAGCTGCCAACTCGGGTGGTGTTCGGTACTGTTCTAGTTCCACTCGTGGGTCATCGAACCCTGCCACGACCCCCAACTGCTGGGTTAATTCGCTTTTTGTGGCCATCATCTGCATTGAATACGTAGTACGAATGTAAAAACTTTGTTTGATTATCTGAGGTTATATAGTTGGACTATCGGCGACGGACAAATGTATAGGGCTCACTGTCAAAAGGGAGGTATGGCAGACGAAACTGTTACAGTAACCCTCGAAGCGGGAGATGCACAGGATGAAATCACTGTTCCAGCAGGAATTCTCGACCTGTTGAGCGAGGAAGGAGAAGAGCCGCTTGAGGTTGTTGGCGACCTAGCGCTGCTTGGACTTGCACAACAGGCACATGGAATCGTTCACCACAGCCATGGCGAAGTCAGCGAGGAAATCGAAGAGGCTGAAGCACTGACGATGGAGCTGTTCGAAGAGCGGTTTGGTCAGTCCTTCGGCGAGATGACCGGCCACAGTCACTGATTCTGTTTGTCGTTCGAAACTGCTACCTTTCGGTAACAAAAACACTCCATATGGACGAACCTAGTAAGACGGTTCGCTATCTACAGTGGCTCAGCGAACTTGACCCGTTTTATCGGATTCTGGTCTACCTTGCGATACTTGCGGGCCTGACGCTCAGTGGCGCTGCCCTCGCTGCTGAGGAGCCCATTTTTTTGCTGGCGGGCATATTCTGGCTCGTCGTCGGCTCAGGAGTCGTCTGGTTTGCGACCCGGTTTGAATCAGATTGACAGCCCCTCAATTTATTTCGTACTTTGAATCGGGCCCTTTGGAGCTTCCTCACCTGCATGTCGTAAGTAATGGAAGAGATACGTTTGAGTATAACCGGCAAAGGTGGGGCCAAGACGGTCGCGGATTGCGGCCGAAGTTTCGCTGTAATTACCGCGGTCACACCCTGGATAGTACTCTGCAATCGTTTTCCGTATCCATGTATCAAGCGGGACTGCTTCAAGGAAATCCAGTGCAAACAACAAGACACAGTCGGCTACCTTGTCACCGACACCGACAAACTGGGTGAGATAGTCTCTTGCCTCTTCGTATGAACGGTCACGTGCGGTTTCCGGACTCGTTCCATCTGCAACCATTTCTGCGGTACGTTTGACATAGGGTGCCCGATAGCCAAGCGAGAGGTCACGAAGTTCCGGCTCCGTTGCGTCTGCAAGCTGTGCGGGTGTCGGATACGCGTAATACGTACTGTCACCGAATGAGATTGGCGTTCCGTAAGTTTCTCGAAGCGCCTGTTGCATCTCGTGGATTCGGGTCACGTGCATCTGCGCCGAGCAAATGAACGAAATAAGAGAGGGGAACGTCGGGTCACGGACAATTCGCATGCCCCAGTACTGTTCAAATGCTGTCTCAATGAGCGGGTCTGTGGGTGTTTTTGCCCGGATCCCGTCAAGGTCGTCAGTCAACCGAAGCCGTTTTTTGAGAATCGGTGTTGCGTCGACAGTTGATTCCCACTCTAATTTACCGTTGTGCTGTCGCACTCGAATAACTGCGGGGGCTTCGGGTTCCCGTGTGGTCGTCAGATACCAGCTTTCGCCACCATAGACTGTCTCATCCTGGTAATCATTTCCATCTACACGCCACCAGAGATATGACTGACCACTTTCAACTGTTGACTGCAAATCAAAGGGTCCAGTATTTTCTAACTCGAGTGTCCCGCGTTCCATTACTCATTGACAGGGCTGGGAATGTCTTTTGTTTGTCGAAGCTATACCGGTCGACGGAAGCTGTGATAGATTCGTCACCACCCGTCCTGCGTGAGAACTATCAATTGTTCCGTCGACCGCTATAGGCCTAACCTTCATATTACTTGCCAGTCAAACATCGTATATGAACTGCAGAGTTGTCGTCGAAGCCGCTGTGCCCGTGTATGATGTGGAAACACCGGATGAAGCCATTCGAATTGCCATCTCGAAAACCGGGGAGATGCTCAATCCGGACCTCAACTACGTCGAAATAAACATGGGTGAGCGAACGTCGCCATCCGGCGAGGAGTTGCCACCAGCGTTTATCGCCGCCGATGAAGCCCTCGTTGCTCTAGAGCTCGAAATGACCGTCTTCAACGTTGAGCGAG
>LKNH01000066.1 GCA_001564135.1 Halobacteriaceae archaeon Tc-Br11_E2g27
ACAAGACATATACTTTCAATTCCCATATCATCGGATAGATGTTTGGCGAGGTCGGTGATTTGCTCTCGGCGTTTGGTTCACTCTCCTATCCACTGGGCTGGGCGACGCTTTTGCTGTTGTTCGTCGGTATCATCCTCGATTATGTCGGACGGACGGAAGCGAGACAGATACTCGCTGCAGCGTGGGGACTGTTCGCCGTCTTCTGGCTCTCGTTGATTTACCCCTGGTTTGTCACCGACGATAGCTTTGTCCGAGGTGCCGGTGCCGTCATTGCAGTCCCGCTATCGGTTATTATGGCGAAAACGTTCTGGAAAGGGTCAGCAGAACTCATCACACTGACCAGAGCGGTTGCAATTATGGGTCTCGTGTATGCACCGTTTTTGGTGATAGACCCGCTCCGTGAGCAACTCATTCTGATGGTGACCGACCACACTGCCTGGGCGATGAACCTCCTTGGTTATAATCCACCGGTCGTCACGGAACTGTCCGAAGCACAGCCGTACGTTCCAGAGGGGTCGAATCCGAACCTCGACCGAGAGATTGGGGGGAAAGAACACCCCTACGAGAATACGTTCGTCTTCTTCCAGGGTGACGGAACAATCACGTATACGATTATTTTGGCCTGTACCGGTATTGGGAGTATGTCGGTTGTGATTGGTCTCGTCGCTGCAGTCAATGCCTCGCTTCGACGGAAGATTCGTGCTATTGCACTTGCAGTCGGAATTATTTACGCCCTTAACATCATCCGAAACGTCTTCATCGGCATCAACTTCGGGCATCAGTATATGCACTGGGCACCGGATACCATCATGTGGCTGTTTATGATGGAAAACGAACTTCGAGTCTCGTATATCTGGTCCGACCGCATTCTCGCACAGGTTGGTTCGGTGTTTGCCATGCTCATTATTTTCTATCTCGTCCTGCGGGAAGTTCCGGAGATTATGGAGCCGATTGAGGAGGTTATCTATCTGGCTACTGGCGAACAGTATGACCTCTCTGGGGCACTTGATATCGACCCTGAATCTGAGAAACCGGAACCATCGGACTGACCAACTTTCTGAGAATGCCTTTACTCAATGATTTCCTCAGGAGCGCCGGCAAGCCCAACCAGTGCTTCTGCTTCGAGCCGGTGTGTTTCTGCCGGGAGGACAAGCAAGTGAAGCGGGTCACCGAAGCGTTCATCGGCGAGAGTTGAAAGCCAATCTGCACGGACGACCGGATTTTCACTTCCTGCCTGTGCGACAACGACACCGAGTTGGTCCGACAGCTGCTCGCTGAGTAACTCCGCGGCGGTATCACCGCGCATATATCGCTCATCCTCGGCGTGAATATCCAGATAGACAAGCGTGTGTAGGTCATTCGATTGGTTTGCTTCGATAGTCCGAACAACGCTTGCCGGTACCCCACCATGTGTTTCCTCGAATGGCAGTGTAGTCGCCTTACCGAACCGGTAGTTCTGTAACCCTGTAAGTGAAGAAGCAGCAGTCTGAGCAGTGGTTCCGTGAATGACGCGGGTTTCAATACCGCGGTCGTGGGCACGAAGCCGAAGGTCGACATGTGTCGTCGAAACCATTGTATCACCGGCCGTCAGGAAGACAGCGTCTCCAGTTTCTGCAGCATCAAGTATCGGCTCAGGTCGTTGTTCGACACCAGCACGGTTTCGGACGTCAATCGCAATGTCGTAGCGTTCCTCCAGCGTTTCAACCGTTGTCCCGACGAGTCGGCTTGTATAGAACTCGGCAAACGCAGTATCTGCGGATTCGATTGCTTGCTTTCCTTGCAGCGTGACCGAATCTTCGTCATAGAGACCGAGACCAACGAAGGTAAGCATAAGAGAACTCTGGATGGCGAGGGTGTAAACGCCACCGGTCTGGGATTGGCGGAGCAATTGAGAGATATCAACCATTCCGATGGGTATAATCCGCCTCGGGACATCAACACGAGTAGGTATGCGCATTCGAGACTGGGACGATATACTGGCGGAGGTAGTCGAAAGCGATGCCGACCCGGCCGGCTGGCGAGCCGTCGGTGGTGACAGACAGCGCGGACTGGGTGAGGATATGTATCTTGCCCATCCCGCCGTCGGCGCGTTCCAGCTCAAAACCTATGCGAAAAACCCCTATCAGGTGGACGGTGTCGGAACCCAGATTGCGCGGAAAATTGATGACGAACTTGACCCGCTGTTTCCGAACGAAGAAAATAGCAACGGGCTATTTGGCGTCCAACAACCCGCCGAAGATGAGGACGACGCAAAATCGAGAGTGAAACGGCTACAGACCGTTGTGGAAACCCACTCCGATGCGCCGACGACACCCCGCGCGATGCTCGAAGATGTGATGGACGCCCTTGAGAGTCCTGCGTACGGCCCAATGGAGTTCGACCACCACGACCGTCCGGAGCAGATTGAACAGTTGTCGTCGACGTTTGAGGAAGCTGAAGACCTTCTCGATAAGGAGCTAGATGACCTCATCGAGGAGGATGTCGAGCGCGGATTTTACTGACCACTGACTGTGTCAGAGAGCGTGATGTCTGTTGGTAAGAAAGGCTTCGGCAGTACAATGACTGGACGAGATATATCTGGTTCAGAGACTCATTGAACTGCGTTGTCTGAAACGACTATGATGCTATTCGATAGAGAAGGTGGTCGTTCGGTTAGTTAAACGGCGGCGTGCCGACGTCAACATCCCAATCCCCGACCGGTCGGACACCGACAGCGTGGAAGTCCGGAATCGCTGGGGCATCAGGCTCATCGGCCTGTGCGGCCTCGATATCTTCCTCCGAATAGTCCTCAATTGGGTCCGGTTCAAGAACCGTTTCAATTTCTTTGGTCTGCGTATTCAGAATGGCAACGCCAGGCGTAACTCCCGTCGCTGCGTGTGGGTCACCGGAGAGTGGAGCCGGACCACGGAGCGTGGCGAACATCCACTCGCCATCAGGTGACGCCCAGAGAATGTCGGGTGCGTCACGGTCTGCCGTGTTTTCTGGGTCTTCGGGCTGATTTGGACCGAAGGCATCAATCTCTTCGATAACCTCGTCCGTTTCAGGGTCGATAACAACACCATCGTTCGTCTCTCGGTTAAGCACCCACAGCTCCTCGCCGTCGGGCGTAAACCAGAAGCCGTGTGCGTCAACGCCACGACTGCTGTCAGTGTGGTGGATATCCGTTGCACCGTCCTCGGTGTCAAGGACGTAGTAATCACCAACACCCTCTTGACCTTCGATTGGCTCGCCTTCGTCGTCCGTTGGGGTTGGCAAGCCTGCGGTCAGGTAGAACTTTTCCTCCGTCGGATGTGGCATCGTACCACAGTTGGTCGGAAGCTCTTCGCCGGGAACGGCCGTATCGACGGAGAAATCCTCGTGGTCGACGACTACAAGACCAGCGTTGTTGTAGCTAGGTCCGAGCGTGTGGAGCGAGCGGCCGTTGTGGTCGTAGGAGTGACAAATCGGTGCGCCTTCCTGCTCGGTCAGTCCCTCGATAGACTCATCAATCTCGATAACCTCGTCAATGTCGAACTCCTCGTTTTCGAGGTCCGCATCGATTCGCGCAATTTCACTCTCGCCGATAACGTCGACAATAATCGCATCGTCTTCGGGAGTGAATCCAGCGAAGTGTGAGCCTGCGCCAGTTTCGATATCGCCGACGAGTTCTTTATCTGCAGTCCGGTAGACCAGAGTTCGCTGACCGGCCGTACAGGCCACTGCAGCGTACTCGTAATCTGACGTGAAATGGACCATGTGTGGGACGAATCCATCGGTTTCTTCAGTCGTATCAATCTCCTCAAGCAGGTCGAACTCATCTTCGCCTTCCGTCCCTTCGTAGACGTAGATGGTGTTCGTTCCCTGGTCGGTCGCCCACACTTCGTACCTGCCGAGTTCGTCTTCTCCGTCGTCACCGGTATCGTCGGTATCGTCTCCATCGTCGTCTTCGTCACCAATACAACCTGCCAGTGCAATTGCACCTGCCGCAGCGCCACCTCTGAGGACCCACCGTCGGGTCAGTTCTGACTCTGTCATACTCAGTACTCACCAACTACTCACGGATAAATCCACCGTCTTAAGCCCTCTAAGCTGCAAATTTGGGCGATTAGCCAACTTAGAAGAATTTGTTGCCGGAGGCTATGACGGTGCGTGACTGTCTATCTAAGAAGCGGCCCGTAACAACAGGTTTCCATCGAATGCCAGTCGAAATACCGCAATAATACCAGTAAATAATGCTGGTTTCTATGTTGGTATTAAAGCCCGTTATTTGATGGGTCTACGATGGGCAGAAATTTCGGGCCGAGAGTTACAGTTGTTTGCTCACGTACGGCCCATCCTGGACGAAATTCAACTTGTTCCGGTAATACTCCCGTACACCAATGCCGCTCAGCACAGCGAGTTTCGAATAGCCGGCTTCGGTAGCGAGTCGCTCTGCTTCCGCGAGTAGTTGTTGACCGTAGCCCTGATGCTGATGCTGGGCAACCTCGCCACCATCATCTCTTGCTGGCTGGTCACCGACCCCAACCTGGCTCCCGTAGACGTGCAGTTCACGGACGACCGCTGCAGATTCGAGTTCCCGACGAACAGGGTCGTTTGGAAACCGCAACCGGCAAAAGCCAATGAGGAGGTTCTGCTCGAAATCCTCGAAACTGATGAAATGCTCCGTTCCGCCAGCAACCTCGTAGGTGTGAACGTCCAGTTCAATATGTTCCGGCGTCTCGTCATTCATCCCGACTTCACGACAGCGGATACAGTCACAGTTCCAGCCGTGTTCGTCCATCTTCTGTCGAGCGAGCTGGCGGAGGTTTGATTTCCAGACCCCGCCTTCGATGAAATCGGCCGGAATATCGCGCTGGACGCGCTGGAGGCGAGTATATCGCGGTATCATATCCTTGATTTCCGCGACGAGTTCGGCGGCTTCCTCGTTGTTCAGGGGGTCGTACTCGTCTTTGTGCCACCAGTCATAGATAGCTGTCCCCTCGACGACCAGCGTTGGATAAATCTTGAGGAAATCCGGTCGCCAGTCCGGATGGTCGAAAATACGGCGGAAATCTTCGAGACACATCTCTTTTGACATCCCGGGCTGGCCGGGCATCATGTGAAAGCCGACCTTGAATCCGGAGTCCCTGAGTCGTCTGTTGGCGTCTATTGAGTCTTGCGTACCGTGACCGCGATGCATCTCCCGGTTAATACGCTCAAAGGTCGTCTGAACACCAACCTCTACTTTCGTTCCGCCAAGGTCCAGCATTCGGTTGATTTGCTCCGGGTCACACCAGTCTGGCTTGGTCTCGAACGTCGTGGCGATGTTTCTGACGTCTCCCGTTTCGTTCTCGGCAATCACATCCTCGATATATTTGAACTCGACTTCTTCCGGGTCCTGAGCGAAGCTTTTGTCCTGTGCGGGCGACGGTTCGCCGGACGGGTCGTAGTCGTTCATCGCTTCGAGCGCGCGCTTGACGAACCATTCCTGATAGTCATGGCTGCGAGCGGTCATCGTCCCGCCCATGAGAATGAGTTCCGCCTTATCGACAGGGTGACCAATTTCTCGTAGCTGTTCGAGCCGTAAGGTCACCTGCCCGTATGGGTCGTAATCGTTCTGTTTCCCGCGTGCGGCCGCAGGCTCGTGTCCAGTATAGCTCTGTGAACTCGAAAATTCCGAGTCAGGGCCTCCCGGACAGTAGAGACACTTTCCGTGGGGACACCGCTCGGGCGAGGTCATAATCGCAATCGGGGAAACCCCGGATGCGGTTCTGACTGGCTTTCGCTGCAAAAGTGGCTCTAGCTGTTCGCGGTATTCTTCCCCCGCAAAATCAAGCAGGTCCGAGTTTTTCGGGACTTTCGGTGCGGAGTACTTGCCACAGACTTCTTTTTTTGCGGCTTCAATCTCGTCGCGTTCAATCTCACCGTCGAGCAGCCGCTCAACGAGTTCGGCACACGCCTTTTCGTAGGCATCGGACGCTCCTGTGGCAAGGTCCGTACTCATCGCTTCTAGTTCGCTTCTTGGGCTGAATAAGCGTATCGCTTGTCGGATATCCGTTTTCGAAACAGAACGGTGCCAGTTACTCAGCGTCAGTGGTCGGTGCAAAGACGACCGGGGTCTGTGCGTTCAACACAAGCTTCTGCGAGACGCTGCCGAAAACGGCTTTGCCGGCCGGCGTCCTGTCGGGCGTTCCCAAACAAATCAGGTCTACGTCTTTCTCGCTTGCCACCGATTGAATCGCTTCGGCAGGGTCCTCGCCACCAGTTTCTTCATATGTAACAGTTACACCAGCATCGGAGAAAATATCTTCAGCTGCTCGCGCGGAGGCCAGTTGCGAGACAGAGGCACCCTCAGGGTTGTCCTCGAACACGTGGAAGATAGTAGCGGTTACTGTTTCCGGGTCGAAAAGGTCGACAATCAGTTCAGCCTGCGCACGCGCAGGCGCTCGCTCAGTGTCCACGGGAAGTAGAACCTTGGTCATATCCATACGCTCTCCAGACAGTCGTAAAATACTATCGCTATTTTGCAATCCTATGTTGTTATACTGGGCCTTACGTACCAGAGAACCCGTGAAGCAGCGAAGCCGTTTTACGTAGACCACCCTTCGTGCCATGTAATGAGTCGCGGTGGGGATGTCGATAAATCGAAACGCGCCACATTGCGTCGGTTCGCAGCACTGGGAGCAGCAACGCCGCTCGTTTCCGTCGCAAGCGCATCCGAAAGCGATGCCCACGATGCAATAGCGGGCTATGTCACTGCGACACCAGGTGCCCACTTTTCGAAAATCCGGGATGACCTTCAACTGGGTACCGGAGAAACCCAACACCACCTCAGACAACTGGAAAACGAGGATGTCCTCGAAAGCTACAAAGATGGCGATTACCGGCGGTATTTCCAAGCAAACCGGTTCAGTCAGTTCGAACAAGCAACGCTCAGCTATCTCCGGCGAGAAACACCGCGAGGGATGTTGATTACCCTGCTCGAACAGCCAGATATTTCGGCCGGTGAGTTGGCTGAATCGCTCGATGTGTCCGGGCCAACGATAAGCAAGTATGCCGCCCAACTGGAAGATGTTGGCCTGCTCGAACGGACCGATAGCTACACCGTAACGAACCCGGAAACAGTGTTGTTACTGCTGGTCCGCTATGCCGATTCCTTTGGTGAGGATGCCGCAAAGCTTGCAGATATGGCACCCCGTCTGGTCAAGTATACGAACGAGCGATAGGTTCTGTAACGTACACATCCACATCGTTGTCCGTCAGTATCAACTCCCTGCGCTGTGAGCATTGGCTATGGGACAACGAGTGCTGCTCGTCGATGCGTTTGCCACGGAGCCACTGACCGGTGAACCGTTCGTAATCAGTCCGGATGCGACACTATCTGAAACACAGTTAGAGCGGGTTGGCAGCGAGTTCGGTGCTGTTGGAACTATCTCCTATCGCGATGAAACACTCCGTTATACGGGCAGCGACTTACCTGTCGGGGCAGCAGTCGCAGGCTATGTAGGCCTATCAGAGCATGGGTCAGTATCAGAAGAGACTCTGCCGTTCAATGCTGCGGATTTCCCCGGAGTTGAACAGCTTTCGATGGAAGATGATGGGTTAGTCACGGTGAAACTGGTAACACAACAGGTTGACCAACCAACACTCTCAGAAAGCGAGGTTGCAACAGCGCTTGGAATCAGCGTGGATTCGCTCAAAGATGTCGGTGCTGACCTGCCGTTGGGACGGACAGCCGCACACGGCGGGACGCTATTTGTCCCCGTGAATTTCCTTGAACATCTCAGTCGGGCTTCACCAACACCGGAGACGTTACGTGAGTTGTGTGACGATATCGGTGTCTCGCGAGTGATGGCCCTTAGCTTTGACACTCTCAACCCTGAAAGCGCAGTACATGCACGCATATTCAGAACTGATGCGGTCGAGGGAACAAACCGTTCGAACAGAGAGATGGAACGTGCAGCAGATGGGATTGCTTCCGGTGGCTGTGGGGCCTATCTGTGCTCACATACCGTATTCGACGGCGAATACGACCAGATTCAGATTGAATCCGGCCATTTCATCGATCGCCCATCGACGCTCTCGACCACACTTGATACGCACCCAACGGTCATCGGTCGCGGGTTGACGGTGCTCGAAGGGACGGCTGTCATCCCCGAAGATGAAGATGACGACATCATCGAAGCGAACGGTAGTAGCCACTGAAACGATAGGCATATTATAACACAAAAAGAATGTGTGTCGCTACCATGGGTATAGAGAACCTACTGTCAGGAGCGAAGGTAAAAGTTCTTTAGCCTCGTCTGATTCCTTACAACCACGTATATGGCTGTACTCTGGCTGGAAGACATCAGGGCCGACGACATCGAGACTGTCGGCGGCAAAGCCGCATCACTCGGAGAGATGACCGCAGCGGACCTGCCTGTCCCCCCGGCGTTCGTCGTGACCGCTCAGACGTATCGCGCGTTTATCGAGGAAACCGGAATTGACGAGGAACTGTTCGAGGTTGTCGATATCGACACTGACGACTCTGGCGCACTCGCCGATGCTGCAGAGGCTGCACAGAACCTCATTCTCGAAACGCCGATGCCGGAGTCACTCCGCGAGGAAATTCTGGCAGCCTACAACGAGATTGGCGAGGATGCCTCAGTTGCTGTCCGGTCATCAGCGACCGCCGAGGACCTGCCGGGTGCTTCGTTTGCCGGCCAACAGGAGACGTTTCTAAACGTCACCGGCGAAGACCTCGTTGACCGCGTCAGAGAGTGTTGGGCGTCGCTGTTTACACAGCGCGCACTGTACTATCGAACGGAGCAGGGATTCGAAAACGACCTCGTGGATATCGCCGTCGTCGTCCAGCAGATGGTCGATGCCGATAAAAGCGGCGTCATGTTTACCAGCCACCCATCGACTGGTGCACCAATTGTTACTATCGAGGCCGCCTGGGGGCTCGGTGAAGCCGTCGTCTCCGGTGCAGTCACGCCCGATAACTACGTTATCGACCGTGAAACCGGTGACCTCACTGAGGAGACCGTCGCCACGAAGAAAGTGATGCACGTCAGGGATTCAGAGACCGGCGAAACTGTCGAACGGGAAGTGCCCGGCGACAAGCGGGACAAGCGAGTGTTGAGCGATAGCGAACTGGAAGAGCTGCTTGCTGTCGGCGAGGAGATTGAAGCCTACTACGGCGACCCACAGGATGTCGAGTGGGCAATTTACGATGGCGAGGTCTATCTCCTCCAATCGCGTCCGATTACGACGATAAGCGAGGAGGAAACGCAGTCCGCAGCCACCTCGAACGGTGGCACCTCGGAGAGTGCCGAAACGGAGACCGTCGTCTCCGGTATCGGTGCAAGCCCAGGACGGGCCTCCGGTGCAGTGCGGATTCTGACCGACCTCAACAACCTTGATAAAGTAGAGGAAGGAGATGTCATCGTTGCGGAGATGACGACGCCGGATATGGTTCCAGCGATGAAGCGGGCTTCCGGGATCGTGACCGACGAGGGCGGAATGACCTCGCATGCGGCAATCGTCTCCCGAGAACTCGGTGTTCCCGCAGTTGTCGGCGCGGAGGATGCAACCGAGCGTTTGCACGATGGTCAGCCGGTGACCATCGACGGCGAAAAAGGGCGGCTTGAGGTCGGTATCCACGAAGAAGAAGAACACGATGCCGTTGAGGAAGTTCGGCCGGAGACCCCAGTCAAACCGATGACAGCTACGCGAGTCAAAGTCAACGTCTCGATTCCGGATGCCGCAGAGCGTGCTGCTGCGACTGGTGCCGACGGCGTTGGCCTCTTGCGTATTGAGCATATGATTCTGTCGCTCGGTAAAACGCCGGACCAGTATATCGAAGACAACGGTGTCGAAGCGTATATCGAGCGGATTGCTGAGGGAATCGAGCGTGTCGCTGATGAGTTCTACCCACGGCCGGTCAGAGCCCGAACCCTTGATGCTCCGACTGACGAGTTCCGGCAACTCGAAGGCGGTGAAAATGAACCAGACGAACACAACCCGATGCTGGGCTATCGCGGAATTCGCCGTAGCCTTGACCAGCCAGACGTGTTCAAACACGAACTCGAAGCCTTCCGGCGGGTCTACGACCGGGGCTATGACAACGTCGAGATTATGCTCCCGCTCGTCAACGACGCCTCCGATGTTGAAGCCGCTCGCACCCTGATGGAAGAGGCAGGTATCGACACGACGAAGCGAAACTGGGGTGTGATGATTGAGACGCCGGCGGCCGCCCTCACCGTCGATGCGCTCGCTGATTCCGGAATCGATTTCGCAAGCTTTGGAACAAACGACCTGACGCAGTATACGCTCGCCGTTGACCGAAACAACGAGAACGTGGCCGACAGGTACGACGAAATGCACCCCGCAATCTTGCGCCTCATCGGCGACACTATTGAAGCCTGCCGCGAGGAAGGTGTAGATACGAGCATCTGTGGGCAGGCTGGTTCCGACCCGGAGATGGCGCAGTATCTCGTCGAGAAAGGTATTACGTCTATCAGCGCAAACATCGACGCCGTTCGGGATGTCCAGCACGAGGTAAAGCGGGTCGAACAGAAGATGTTGCTCGATTCGGTTCGCTAATACTATAGTAGCCACTGAAAGTCAATGCACACCCGATCGCACGAAGGCTGTGCGATCGGTGTGTAAATCGTTTCAATTGTTACTATA
>LKNH01000067.1 GCA_001564135.1 Halobacteriaceae archaeon Tc-Br11_E2g27
AGGATGCTTTCGACTGGTTGCTGGAGGACGATGTCGATGAACTCGCGCCGCTTTCGCCGAAAACACCGATTACAATCGGTATTATGGCGGGCGTTATCGGCGCCGCAGCGCTCAACATCGTCTCTATCGTAATTGCTGCGCTCGCTGGCGTTTTTGCGATGGTTGTCACAGGCTGTCTCTCGACAAACGATGCCTACGATGCAGTCTCCTGGAATATCATCTTCCTCCTAGCGGGCGTTATCCCGCTTGGAACGGCACTTGAGGCCACCGGCGGTTCACAGGTTATCGCCTCGACGCTAGTCGCCAGTGCTGATATCCTCCCGCTCGTTGCCGTGTTGCTGTTATTTTACATCGTAACGGGATTGCTCGCAAACGTTATCACACCGGTTGCAACGGTAGTATTGATGATTCCGGTTGCGGTCGACGCAGCGGCGAGTCTCGGTGCATCTCAGTTTTCGTTTTTGCTTGCCGTAATGTTCGCCTCCGCCACCTCGTTCATGACGCCAGTCGGCTATCAGACGAATCTGATGGTCTACTCACCCGGTGGTTACGAGTTTACTGACTTTGTGAAAGTGGGTGGCCCCCTTCAGTTTCTCCTTGCGGTTGTGACGACTGTCGGTATCGTGCTCATCTGGGGAATTTAGGAAAATACCACAACTCAAATTTCCCCCGAGTGCTCTTCCAGTTCACCTTCTTCCGTTTCGTCGCTCCCAGAAGCGGTTTCCTCTTCAGCAAGTTCAACCCGTACTTCGAGAATGCGGTTACGGCCAGCGGTTTCGACGACAAGCCGAGTGCCGTCGTAATAGACGCCCTCACCCTCCTGTACGAGACGACCTGCCTCAGCCAGTATGAGACCTGCAACCGTTTCGAACTCGCTCGTTTCTGGAAGGTCCGTGTCAAGTGCCTGATTGGCTTCATGGACGTTCAACTCGCCGCGAACCAGCGCGGTTCGGTCATCGAGCCAGCGAATCGGTGGGGTTTCTGTCTCGGTTAGAATCTCGCCGATAATCTCTTCAACGATATCCTCAATCGTTACAATCCCGGCAGTTGTTCCGAACTCGTCGACGACAATCGCAATGCGTTCGCGCTCTTTACGCAATTCAGTTAACAGTTCGTCGACATCTTTCGTTTCCGGAACGACGTATGGCTCACGAGCAACGGTCCGAAGCGACTGCGGTTCATCCGTCTGTGTCGCCGCAACCAGTTCATGAATGTGGACGACACCGACGACCGAATCCAGCACCTCATCGTAAACTGGGAGCTGCGTGACGTCGTTGTCAAGACAGATATCAATTGCAGACCGAGGCGACTCATCAGCCTCAACCGCAACGATATCAAGTCGTGGGACCATCGTTTCCTTGACAATCCGGTTCCGAAATCGAAGTAACCGCTGGAGCATCTGGTGTTCCTCATCAGTAAAGACACCTGCTCGCTGGCCTGCTGTAATCACTTCTTCGACCTCCGAGCGAGTGACGTATGCGTTCTCGAATTCGCCGGAACTTCCCATGAGTTTGTTGACCACTTTCGTCAACGCATCGAAAATGACGACCAGTGGATAGAGGCCTATTTTCGCAACAGTAAGTGGCCGTGAAATACGGAGTGCCCATGGCTCGCTATGTTCGACAGCATACGATTTGGGCGCACTCTCGCCGAACAATAACACGAGCGATGTCACGCCAAACGTTGCGACAAGTACCGATTGACCGGGGTCAAGATATATGCCGAGCAATCCCGTGGTGATACTCGACATCCCGATGTTCGCAATATTGTTCCCGACGAGGATTGTAACGAGAAGCGTTCGCGGTTCTGACTTTAACTTCGAGAGCGTCTCTGCTCCGGGCGTTCCCTCTTCGACGAGCGTCCCGATACGATGGTCTGCAAGCGAGAAGATAGCAATCTCAGCCGAGGCAAAAAAGGCTGAGAGCATGATGAGAATAACAACTGCAACGGCACCAAGAATTGTGATGGTCCCCTGAGACAACTCGAAAAACGGCGTCGGTTCTGCGAGTGGAAGCGAGAGCAATATGCCGAAGTTCATACCGTCATGGACGGCAAGAACCCCCGTAAAAGGACAGGTCTCGCAGTTAGACCTGTAGTTCAGCCACGAGCATCGCAGCCAACATGAAAAGGCTACTTTTTGTGAGTTGATGTTAAACACAGATGTGGCTCACGAAGGCGTCACGTGAACCAGAATTTTTTGCTTGTATCTCTTGCCAGAAACAAGTGTCAGGAACTTATCTATATTTTCAAGTAAGGCGTTCCCAGAGGAGGTCTGTCCGCTGAAACGCTCTGTCTCTGTCGTTATATGTATCGTTCAACTGCAGCCAGAGTGGTTATATCGGCTTATCTGCATCACAAAAACCAGTAATATTTGCCACCCGAATATGTTCATCAATGAGGTTATCCCATCGACCAGTGTCACCACCTTTGACAATCACCCGTGGAATGTGAATATTCGCCTATAGATGGTCTTAAACGAGAATTAACAGGCTAACGCTAGTCTGCAACTGTGAGTGAGCGAACCGTTTACTCTGTGTCTTTCGCCATTGCTCCAGTTGAGAACTCACCGCCTCACATTTCGACGTATCTGTGCTTTCACGTCTGATTCGGAGGTAACCAGTTACCTTCCCAGACGACTGCATAAATTGCCGCATTCCCGTTGAATACACGAAATTTGCAGGCTAACACGGTCTTAAACAGCTTTAGCAGTGAAAGAGGGTATGGCCCGTGAGTATTCACGTCGGACGATGATAACTGCGCTTGGGACAGGCTCTGCGATGACGCTCGCTGGCTGTCTTGGGTCGGGCTCTGCCGGCGGACCAACAATCCGGATATCAGGCGGTGTTGGACCGTTGCCAATGGTCCAAGTCTGGGCTGACCTCTACTCCGAAACGCATGATGTCAATATTGATGTCTCGGGTGGGGGAACTGGTGTCGGTGTATCTGATGTACTGAACGAACAGGTTGATATTGCGATGATGGGTCGTAACCCCGACGAATCGGAGCTAGACCAGGGGCTGGTCGCGGTTGCGATGCTCATTGATACCGTCGTCGGGACGATTAACGTTGATAATCCGGTATACGATGAGATACGGGAAAACGGCCTTACACAAGAGATGCTGGCGTCAATCTTCAGCAGAGAGGTGACAAACTGGGGCGAAGCAACCGGCACGGACCTTGATGAACCCATCTACGTTTACGGACGCTCTGACTCCTCTGCTGCGTACAAACAGTGGGGTGAATTTCTCGGTGGCTATACGGAAAATCAACTCGAAAACTTCGCTGATGGCAACTTCGATGGCGACCAGCCAGTTGCACAAGCGATTAACAACGACACGCTTGGTATCTCGATGAACAATATCAACTATGTCTACGATTTCAACACTGGCGACCTGGAAATGAACATTCGACCGGTCCCGCTGGATATAGATGGGAGCGGAACGCTCTCCACGGACGAAGATTTCTATGACGACCGGGATAGTTTCCTCACTGCTGTCGAGGATGGAATCTACCCGGCACCACCTGCCCGTGAGATGTTTCTCGCAGCGAAAAACGAATTTGATGAGAAAGCACACGATTTCGTCGAGTGGGTACTCACCGATGGACAACAGTATGTCCGGGATAACGGGTACGCACCACTTGACGATGACCGACTGATAGCACAACAGGAACGGCTTGCAGAGGTGGCCTGACGATGGACGGACAGACAGAGACGGAGGTTGCTGATTCGAAGACACTTGAGCGGCGACTCCGGTATGAACGGTTGAGTCGGTACTGGCTACTCGGTGCAGGATTGTTTGCAGTAGCTCTGTTTGCGCTTATTGTGCTGACGCTTGCCCACCGGTCGATTCCCATCGTCGCCGAACACTCGCTTATCGAGTTACTCACATCAGCAAACTGGGACCCCGCACAGAACGAGTTTGGTTTCCTCCCCGCAATCGTCGGTACCATTTATGTCACTATCCTTTCGATGGCGATAGGGACACCGATAGCCATTCTCGCGGCGATTTACATTGCGGAGTATGCACAGGGTCGGACCAAAGTCTTGGTGGCATCGTTCATCGACGTGCTTGCTGCAATCCCCGGCGTTATTTTTGGCCTTGTCGGGTTGATTGTCGTCGTCCCGTTTGTTGGCGATTACCTTGCGCCGGCCTTCGGCTCACACAGCATTGGACTCGGTATCGTCACCGTCAGTCTGGTGATGGCAATTGTCGTGACGCCGTTTATTATCTCGCTCTCCGTTGAATCGCTTGAAGCGCTCCCTGACGAACTCCGAGAGTCCTCCCTTGGTGTCGGGGCAACCAAGTGGGAAACCATTAGAACGGTCCTGCTCAGAGCGGCAGGCCCCGGCATCTTTTCGGCAATTTTACTCGGGTTTGGCCGAGTCTTCGGTGCGACCATCGTTCCTGCCATGTTGATTGGTGGACAAACCGCAATTCCCGACTCACCGTTTGATGCTGGCGAAACGCTCCCCTCGCTGATTGTGAACGATTTCGGTGAGCTGATGTCGATACCGCTCACGCAGTCCGCATTAATTTTTGCAGGACTCATGTTGCTTGTCATCGTCTGGTTGTTTAATTTCGGAGCGATGTTCATCCGCCGTCGATTACAACGGAGGTGGCAGTACTGATGGACCGATATACCGAACAGCGGTTATTCGGGCTGCTTGCTCGCGCGAGTGCAGCGCTCGTCGTTGGTGTACTCGCAATGGTCATCTCCGTGACCCTCTATCGTGGCGGCCGGGTATTTCTGACCGACCCCGCGGTCATGATTACCCCACCCGGCTCCCGGTATATGCTTGATGGCGGCGGTGGCTTCCTGCATGCGGTGCTCGGCAGCATATTCATTGTCGTCCCAGCCACAGCGATTGCAATTTTACTTTCGCTATCGACTGCTGTCTTCCTCCAGAGCGATTATTCGAGCGAGCGGACCTCGGAAATCATCAACATGTTCCTGAACGTGCTCTGGGGGACACCACCAATCGTCTACGGGGTGTTCGTCCTGACAGTAATTATCGCGGTTGGTGCCCAGACAAGTCTGTTCTTCGGGATTATCGCTATCGCTATCTTCCAGTATCCGATTATGACGCGCTACACCGACGAAGCACTCCGTTCTGTTCCCGGGGCTGTCAAGGAAGCCAGCTACGGCCTTGGCTCAACACGTTTTGAGACTGCACGCATCACTATCCGGTCGGCACTGCCAGGAATTGTTGCTGGAGTTATTATAGGCTTTGCACGGGGTATCGGCGATGCTGCGACGGTCCTGTTCACTGCGGGACGAAGTACACAGATGCCGGGTGGGCTGTTCGAACCGGCGACGACGCTCCCGATTCTCATCTTCGAACAGGCGGCATCGTTCAACGCTGAGGTCAGGGCACACGCGTATGCTGCCTCGTTTGTCCTCATTATCGCTGTCCTCACGCTGATTATCGCATCGAAACTACTTGCTGGCAAATACGCACGCTTTGCACCAGGAGGTCGACACTCATGACAACTGCACTTAAAACGGAAAATTTGACGATAACGTACACTGGAAAGAGAGAAGTAACGGCACTCAACGACGTGAGCGTCGAGTTCAACGAAAACGAACTGACCGCCATCATCGGTCCATCAGGCTGTGGAAAGTCAACGCTCATGAAATCGCTGAACCGTCTCCACGAGATTCAGCCAAACGTCGACATTAGCGGCGAGGTCTACCTTGGTACCCAACCGATATATGCCACTGATGAGCCCCTTCCCGAAATTCGTCGACGGGTGGGATATGTGCCACAGAAACCAACGGCACTCCCGCTTTCAATCTACAACAACGTCGCCTACGGGTTGAAAATTCATGGAAACCACTCGAAAGCTGAGCTGGATAAATTGGTCAAGAAATACCTGCAAAAAGTTAATCTCTGGGAAGAGGTAAACGACCGCCTTGATGCACCTGGCGCAGAGCTTTCAACGGGCCAGCTTCAGCGACTCTGCCTTGCCCGTTCGCTCGCTGTCGAGCCAGATGTTCTTCTGTGTGATGAGGTAACCTCTGCGCTTGACCCGATTTCAGCAGAAAGCGTCGAAGAGACTCTGAAAGAACTCAAAGAGGAGTACACAATCGTCATGATTACTCACAGCATGAATCAGGCAAAACGGCTCGCTGACAAGGTGGTCTTTCTGTATCTTGGAAATCTCGTTGAGGCAAATGATGTCAACCAATTTTTCGAGAAGCCTGAAAGCGAGCGGACAAAGCAATTCATCAGTGGTCAGGGTGTGGTCGGGGAGGATGAGTCATCAGACGAAGAGAAACAGCCTGCAACAACCGCGGCACAGGTTCTCTAGCGGAGGTTGTTTGGCTAATTCCACTCGTCAAAGCACAATTTCAACGGACTCGTTTGAACCGGTCCCGTCGGCGCTTTTTGACACGTGGTTCATCAACAGTCGGTGGTTCATAACCGCTCTCTTCGGCTGCTGCCGTTTCGACACGTCGAAGGGTGGTCGGGTGCCCCAACACGGAGAGCTTGTCCCCTGCAGCAATCACTCTCTCCCGCTGTGGTATCGACGTGGTCTGTCCATCCGCATTCGTTACGGCAACGACCGGGAGCCCCAGTGCTCCGATAGTCATGCCATGCAGTGTTGACTCATCTTGGACCGTCACAACGCTCATCGTCTCAACGGACCGTCGGAGCATGCCAGCGAACAACCTATCGACCCGTTCCTCCGCAGGAAGCGTCATCAGCCGATAGTTCCTCTCAGGGTCGAGTTTGGTGATGAGTGACTCCCGGCCGGCGACAGTAACCGTCTCCCCTGCTGTTGCGCGTAACTCTGCTGTTCCGACTCGTTTCTCCTCGTTCCAGAGCTGTACGGTATCACCGGGGCTCGCACTGAATGCAGGGTCTGCGCGTATCGCCGTCGCTATCGTCCCTGGCGGTAACGTTGGTCCAATACCAGTTGCCTGCCCACCAACTGCGAGATAACTAATCTCACCGTCAACAGTTACCTCGATATCGACGTGTGCCACGTCGTAATCCGTTCGAATCCGGGTTTCAACCTCTTTTGCCAATGCTTCGACAGTCATTCGACGAGGGAAACTATAGCTCTGGCCAGCAAGCGCGTCTTTCTGTGCGTTCGCAACCGGTTCGTAGCCAGCAATATCTTCGATTGTGTCGGGTAACTCGACAGTCAATGTCCGCCCCGTTGCCCGCACCAGGGGACTCAGCGAGGGATGGAATGAAGACCGAAAGCGCTCCGATTTGCCGAATCTGTCACCGATTTGCCACCCCGCTGCGGCCGTGATGGTACTCGCTGCAAATATCAGGAGGTTCGCAGCGATGGCATTCGAGGTGAGCACTTCGCCATCAGCACCGAGAAACTGAATCAACACGATATTTGTATTCAGATAGAGCGTGACCGCACCAAGGCCGAGCAACAGCGCCGGCCCCTCCGGCAGCTGTGATTGCGTTCGCCAACGGAAGAAAAACGAGACAGCCCCCGCAACAAATGCAGCGAGCAGTGCAAGCCCAATCAGCCGGTAAAGAACGGTCAACACCGGAAAATCAACGATATCTATCAGGAGAGCGGAAAGGCTCATGCGACCACCTCCCGGAACTTCCGGATGGCAGCGGCCTTTCCAGCCACGATGAGTTCATCTTCACCAGCCAATTTCGTCCCAGCAGGCGGCGCGATAAACCGCTCTGTCTTCCGGCGAATCGCCAGAACCGAAACGGCTTCGTCGACAGCATTCAATCCCTCTTCGATGCGGACCCCATCAAGTGGTCCCTCTTTCCCGACAGTGACGAGTTGAAGGTGCGTGTTTCCTTCGCGCAACACGTTCAACAGCGCATATTCACGGCGATTGCCACGTGAGTGGACGGTAAGCTTTGCAAACTCTGCGCGGATGACGCGACGCGCCTGTGTTTCCGGCAGTGCAACTGTAACACTCCCATACCCTCCATCAGTTGTCGGTGTCTGCGGTGGCAGTTCCTGTGGCGCTTCGGTGCCGCCGTCGGTCTTTGGTTCTGTGGCCGTCTCTGCAACCGGCGGCTCTGGATTAGTTGACCCTGTTTTTCCGGCAGACTCACCCGAGCGATTCCCACCTTTCGTCTTTGCACTGACCACCATTCCCTGGAATTCCTCGTCCGGAAGCGTAAGCGACACCCGGTCCCCAACAGCTAGCCCAGTCGGGAGAAGCGTCTCGACTGAAACTGCTCGCATACCGGACGGAACGCGCCGTGAAAGCGTTGCAGTCTCCGGAGCAGCACTGATCTCTGCCAACCCATCCGCCGTAATCGAAACTTCCACTTCCGACAGGCCAAACTCCGCCATGAGCCGTTCGGTGAGTTTTGCTTCGAGTTCCGTGCGGGAAAGGGACGCCGGAAATTTCCACGTGCTGTCACGGATTGCCGTTCGAGTCTCCTCCGACAGGGGTGGAAAACCATCGATATCCTCGATGGTACCGACTGGTTTGATTCGGAGTTGTCCGTAGCTATCAACGCGTTCGAGAAATTCTGCTGAAAACCCCGTCCGATGCAGTTGGGAAAAAGAGACATGTCTGGGAACGCTGTCACCCAGTTTGTCCCCCTGTGAATGCGCCCACAGCGAAAGCATCAACACGACCAGAAATGCAGTCATACCCGAGGCGCTTTGTGCAACTGTTTCATCAAGCAACCCGAGTAACCCGCCGGAGATACCGGCGAGCGCACCAGCGAGGACGACGACACCAAGCCCAGGCACGCTCACACCGGTGAGATATTTGAAAACAAATCCTAGCGCAAACGCCACAACTGCCGGGAAAATACCGGCGAGAATACCGAGATACACCCCCAACCCAATATCAACAACGAGTTCCATTACCATACCCTTCGTCAAACCTGCTGAACCTTCAGCATGACTATGGCGGAACGAGCGGTCATCCTGTCCGAATAAAAAGTCTGAATAGCGACACGTCAGTCAAGTCACGCTATTCAGAAGTATTTTTGCAGCCCCTTGTAACTTAGTAGCATGGACAGGAACAGACAGTTGGTCCTCGGTACGTTGTTGGTTGTGCTGGTAGCGCTCGCTGGCATTGTCTTGGGTGCCGTGTTGCAAACAGTCGTGTTCGCAATCACCGTTGCGTACGTCTTACACCCGCTCAAGCGACTGTTGGCAAAGCGAGGCTTTTCCGACCGGGTAGCAAGCGCTGTTGCAACCCTGACGGCATTTCTCGCGGTCTTGCTTGTTACCAGTCCGCTCGTCATTGTTCTCTATCAACGGCGTGAGCAGTTTATCGAACTACTCAGAACGCTTCCTGATTCGATTGCATTCAGTGTCTCCGGGTTCCAGGTCGAACTCGAACTGGAGCCACTTATCGACAGCACGATTGCAGCCCTGCAGGACATCGCCGTTGCCGGCGCAGTTGCTGCGCCGAGCATCGCTTTACAGGTTGTCCTGTTTACAATTGTCCTTTATGGGCTGTTGTACAAACCGCGCGCGCTTCGGGCAGCCATCCTCAAGCTCGTCCCGTCCGGCTATCATGATATCCTCGTGAGACTCCACAACCGAACCCGGATGACCCTCTTTTCGCTCTATGTCTTGCAGGCCACGACTGCGCTTGGAACGGTTGTTATCGGTGTTATTCTCTTTTCGGCACTTGGGTATACCGCACCATTTTCGCTTGCCGCCATTGCGGGCCTCCTGCAGTTTATCCCCATTCTTGGACCGAGCATTCTTGTCGTGGCACTGGCAGCAAACGACCTGCTGGTTGGGAATCCCGTCCGCGGAGGAATGATGCTGGTCACAGGGTTGCTCTTTATTTCGTTGCTTCCCGATGCAGTCATACGAACCAAACTTGCAGGGAAAACGGGGAAAATCGATTCCAGCCTCTACTTTATTGGCTTTGTCGGTGGTATCCTCACAATCGGTCCACTGGGCGTCGTCATCGGTCCACTCGTCGTTGCGCTGGTCGTTGAGGTCGTGCTTCTCATCTCCGAGCGAGATTCAATTGCGAACCAGTACGAATCGCCAATCGAACGAGTAACGAACGCCTCAACTGAACCTGTTCCTGACACGTCTACGCGAGATAGCTCCTGACACCGAAGCAGTCGCCAAATACAATTTCCCGAACAGCGACGTTTCTGATACTGCCGGACGTAACTTCGTAAACGTACTCACCACCCCGGGGTGGCGAGATTGTTTAAAGGCTTACGTCAGGTAGTATGAGGCAGGCTTACATCAAAAGCTCAGTTATCACAAAGAGTATTTTCCCGTACTTTGACGGGTGTTGAATAATCTAATAGATTGGTTGTACGAAGGCAAAAGTTCACCCATGGTTAGACAACCTTAAGTTGCGAAAGAAGCAATATTTTGTTGATGTCGATGCCCAATAAAGACTGGTGGCCGAACCAGTTGAACGTAGAGATTCTCGACCAGAATTCTCGCCCGGTAGACCCGTACGATGATGATTTTGATTATGCGGAAGCGTTCGAGTCGCTCGACCTTGATGAGGTGAAAGCAGATATCGAAGATGCGCTGACGGATTCACAGGAGTGGTGGCCGGCAGATTACGGTCACTATGGCCCGCTTATCATTCGGATGACCTGGCACCAGGCCGGAACGTACCGAACCACGGACGGCCGTGGCGGCACATCCGGCGGTACCCAGCGGTTTGCACCAG
>LKNH01000068.1 GCA_001564135.1 Halobacteriaceae archaeon Tc-Br11_E2g27
CCCCGAGTTCAACAGCAGTCTTGCCCGCCCGTATCCCAGAAAGTAACGAAGCGACAAGCATAGCGAGACTATCGCAGAGAGTCCAAAATATTGAGGTGAGCTGGTCAATTCAAAAGTATATCCCAACATGTTGGGGAAAATGGTTTGTCCGCCACTCGAATCAGGTGAACCATGAGCAAGCGAATACCCAACCGGAGGGGAGACGATGGTCGTTGAACCCGGCGGACTTCTATGGAACGTACTCCTTGGGGGACACATTCTTGTGGGCGTCATTGCACTGGTGGCCGGGGCAGGAGCAATCCTCACAGCGAAAGGGCAACGGCGGCACAATCAGGCGGGTCGGTACTACGTCTACTCGATGGCTGCTGTCGTCGTGACAGCAGTGCCACTGGCAGCCATCACTGCAAACTGGTTCCTGCTGGCGATTGCGGTCTTTAGCGGCTATCTGGTATTCGGTGGCTATCAACTGGTTCGCCGGCAACGAGCCAGATTAACAGCCCCGACAGTTGTCGATTACGGCGGCCATGGAACGATGCTGAGTGTGGGTGGCGCAATGATTGCCGCCGGCGGGTGGCAAACGCTAAACGGCACCGGAGAACTAGCCCCAGTCCTTGTGGTCTTTGGGGCAATCGGCGCAATGCTTGCAGTCAGAGAAGGGTACAGCCTCCACAGAGACCAACGGACCCCCTGGATGCAGCGCCATATTGCGTTCATGGGCGGGGCCTATATTGCGACAGTCACCGCGACAATTACCGTGAACCTCACAATGGCCCCACCGCTCGTCCGCTGGCTTGGCCCGACAGCCGTTGGTGTGCCGCTGATTTGGCTAGCAATTCGGAAATATACTCAGTGAGGCCCGATTCTGCTTGTAAGTAGCGTTTCAGACCAGTGAGAAGGTCGTTCTGTGTAGAGCGGGAGCGTGGTCTATAGCGCGTATAAATTGTATACTACGATATCAAATAGCTGGTGCGACGCAAGGCTGGAGAATGAGACAACAGCCAAAAGAGTCGGTTCAGTGGCTATCTGAAGGGCTTATCCCCGATAGCGGAACGAGACGACCGTTACCACGCCCTCGTTGTCAAGCGATTCTGTCGTTACGTTGAGTCCGAGTACATCCGATTCATCCACCACGTCGTAGGTGAGTGACCGGAGTTTCTCACCACTGGCTTCATCATCGAGAATAGTGACCCGAACGCGGTCACGATTGGCACTCGTCTCGCTAACCTCGTAATCAGCCTCCTCAAACGCCGTCTCAAGCGCAGTCAGCAGTTCATCCATAGCGGATGTTGGCGTGCCGGGCATAAAATGCCTTGTCCAAAGACCAAAAAGAAACCGCTGAGAATGACAGAGAATATCACGCCCTCCAGCCGATGGCCGCCACAACGCATTTAAGCAGTGACTAACCTAGATACGGATATGTCCCGGTCTGCACTGGTCGGAAACGTCACAGCAATGCTTGAGGATGCTGGCTTTCTCGTCAGCGACCGCTGTGCAATCCGGCCCAAAAGCTTCGATGTCGCGGCACGCCGGGGAGATGACGTTATTTTACTGAAAATCCTCGGCAACATCGATGCGTTCAACGCACGGACGGGCGCAGAGATGCGTCGACTCAGCGAGTATCTGAACGCGACGCCGCTGGTAATCGGTCTTCGGACCCGAAACGAGGAGCTAAAGCCCGGCGTCGTCTACTTCCGCCACGGCGTTCCGGTATTCTCGCCGGACACAGCGCTCGATTTGTTCGTTGAAGAGGTGCCGCCGCTCATCTATGCGGCACCGGGTGGACTCTACGTAAACATCGATGGCGAGGTGCTTGCCGATGCGCGGGAAGAGCGCGGCTGGTCGCTTGGGCAGCTTGCCCAGGAGTTGGGGGTCTCGCGTCGGACCGTCTCGAAGTACGAAGATGGCATGGACGCAAGCGTCGATGTCGCTGCGCAGCTCGAAGAGTTGTTCGAAGAACCGCTAACTGGTCCCGTTCAGGTCCTCGACGATTACGAGTCCGTACAGGACGCTGACGACCCACCCGAAGGCCCCGATGTTGACCCAGACGACCAACCAGTCGTCACCGTCCTCACCCGCGTGGGCTACGAAGTCCACCCGACCGAGCGCGCCCCGTTCAAGACCGTGAGCGAAAACGAAAGCGAGCAAGACCAGGTGCTGACCGGCCACTCGACATTTACGAAAGCGGCCGAAAAGCGTGCACGGATTATGTCCTCCGTTGGGCGCGTCACTCGCACCAGGTCAGTCTATGTTGTCGACCGTGCGCCACGCGAGTCCGTCGAGGGAACCGCACTCATCGAAAAAGAAGAGCTTGAAAACCTCCAGCGCTCCGACGATTTCCGCGACCTGATTCAGGAACGGGTCGAAGAAGAACCAGCCTGAGTACGAGTTTTATAACGGCTTCCGAACCCGTGGGTTCAAATCCAAGGACGACCCAGTTCGGGTCGAATGGCCCCCGAGTGGCAGTCGTATTTTGGCTTCGACGAGCCCTACGACAACCAGCGCGATGCGATCGAATCCGCACTACAGGTCGGCCGCGCCAACGGCTACCTTGCGATGGAAGGAGCCTGCGGAACGGGCAAGACGATGGCCGCACTGACAGCCGCGGCCACGCTCATCCGAGAGGGAGAATATGACAACGCCGTCGTCGTCACGCCGGTCAAACAGCAACGCCAACAATTTGTTGACGATATTCGGACGATGAATGCTGGCCGTGACGACCCACTTGCATCAATTGCCCTCGTGGGAAAGCGCGACCTCTGTCCGTATGGCCGCGAAGACGTGTTTCCGGACGACGTCGGCGTCCACGACCGCTGTGAAGACCTGCGCGAAAATACCGCCCAACTGGTGGACAGTGACGGTGGGGACTCCCGTTCGGTAGCGAGCGTGGCGGTTGGCAACGAGCCGGATGAAATCTGGTGGGACCCGGAACTGGGCAGCAAGTTGGCGAAAGCGGCCCGTCCGGATAGCGCCGGTCAACAGCAGTTACAGCATGAGATGCTCAGCACTGCCGGCGCTACCAGCCCATACCAGCGGAGTCAGCCACGCGCCCCTGAAGGGATGGCTGACGGGGACGAGCCGCTGTACTGTCCCTTTGAGGCGGATTTTTACGCGCGAAATCGGGGCTCTCCGGTGGATTTCACGATCGGGGAAGAGTCAGTGGTAACGGCCGAAGAGTATCTGCCAGCAGCTGTCGAGCGAGGAACCTGCCCCCACCGTGTGATGGGCGTCCTGTTAGAGCATGCAGAGATAGTCGTCGGAAATTACAATCATCTGTTCGACCCGGATTCGCGGCCGCTGCTCGAACCTGTACTCAACGACCGGACGTTTCTGATAGTTGATGAGGCACATCGACTCGAAGAGCGAGTTCGTGACCTGCTTTCGGGACGGGTCGGTCGTTCGACGCTGCTCCGTGCCCGCAATGACCTGAATACCGTCCTTCAGTGGGCCAACAAAACCGATGAGCATCGACAGAGCGTTCGAGATGAACTGGCAAGTCACGATGTTCCACTCGAAGCAGTAGCGGATGCACATGCCTTTTATGCGGATGTAATCGACTGGCTGGATGCATTTATCGAGCGCTCACTGGATACCGAGGCTGGTAACGGTGGAGACGGTGGGAATACTGGTGAGACAGCAACGGACTGGCGAGTGAACCCAGATTCGTTGCCTGACCGCGATCTCGAACTTCCGTTGCGCGACCCCGAAACCGTCGAGCAGGACGAACTGACCGGGTGGGCGGAACAACAGGGCTATACTGGCAAGCAATGGCGCTCGCTGCCGACAGTCGGCGCGGCTGTCGAAGCGACAATCGATGCGCTGGGGCTGACCCGAACGCCGGTCTGTGCCCCCGTGGGCGTCCTCTTTCAGCGCTGGTGGGAGACCGACCACGCGAGCTATCTCCGCGAAGTCGAACTGGAACATGCCCCAAAGGACGAGCGAACGGTGAGCGAACCGTGGCAGGCGCAGTACACTGCCGGACTCGTCCTCTTTGAATGTATGCCCGGCGAGACACTCAGTCAAGTGTTCAACGAACTGGGCGGAGGTGTACTGATGAGTGCAACGCTGGAACCGCTCGATATTTTCAGCGAGGTCGCTGGACTGGAAACGCTCCGGCAATCTCGACCAGTCGTTGAGCGGAGTTACGGCCTGCCGTTTCCCGAAGCAAATCGGGCAAGTTGGCTGGTCGATGCGACACCCTTTACCGCGAGAAATCGTGGTAATCCAGAGGAAAACAGCAATCCGGAGAGCTGGAACCGGACCCGCGATGAGTACGGACATATCCTCAGAACCCTGGGACGGTCACCAGGCAACGTTCTCATTGCGATGCCGAATTACCGGGAAGCAGCGTGGGCAGCAAGCTATCTGGAAAGCGCCGTCGACAAACCCGTCTTGCTCGACCAGGCAACCGCAAACGAGCGAACTGAAGAGCTGAAACAGAAGTTCTTTGCAGGCGGGCCGAAGGTGCTTGTCACCAGCACGCGCGGGACGCTGACCGAGGGTGTCGATTACGACGGCGACAAACTCCACTGTTGTGCGGTGGTTGGTGTACCGCTGGTCAATATCGGTTCTCCCCGGGTGAAAGCTGTCAGGCGAGCCTATGGCGATGAGTTCGGTGAGGAACATGCGTTCGAGTATGCACTCACCGTTCCCGCCGTTCGACGAGCCCGACAGACAATTGGTCGCGTCATTCGCGGAGCGGATGAAGTTGGTGTACGGGTGTTTGTCGGCCGTCGGTACATCCCAGACGCTAGACACAGCGTCTTTGAGTATCTTTCCGCCGAGGAACAATCGGAGTTCGTCAGGATGACCGCCGACTTTCTGGACCAACAGCTCTCACAGTTCTGGAGAACGCAAGAAAACTATACCGGTCGACGGAACAATTGAGAGTTCTTACCTATGACGGGTGGTGACGAATCTATCACAGCTTCCGTCGACCGGTATAACAGCACAAACGAAAGGCGATTACTGGAGGTCGAGTTCGAACTGCTCGTGTTCTTTGGCAGGGTTGAGCACGACGCTCGTGTTGGACTCTTTGATTTCAGGGTCAGTCAGCAGGTCCTTGATGGTGTTGTTCATATCATCGGTGTCGAGGAACTTCCCGATGGCAATGATATCGTGGTCACCGGTCGTCTCGTAGACGCTGACCATCTGGTCATGTTCGGCGAGAGTTTCGGTGACTTCGACAAGGGAACTCCCCTCAACTTTGAGTTGTAAGATAGCAGTTACATCGTACCCAAGTGCATCATAATCCACTTTGGGCGTATAGCCTCGAATGATACCCTCGTCTTCGAGAGCAGAGAGATGGTTGGAAACTGTCGTCACCGAGACGTCAAGGTCTTCGGCCAAACTGCGAAGGCTGGCCCGACCATCACCAAGTAGCTCATTGACCAATTTTTCATCGAGATTTTCGTACGTCATCAATCGACTGGACGTATTCCACCCTTTATAATTTTACGAATATTCACTTTTTTGCGCGAACGGCAAGGTTTGCGCACTATGCATGGGTTTTAGTTCGCGCAGGACAGTCAATCAGGTGTCGAAAGATGACAACTGAAAACCTATCTGCTGAAGCAAAAGAGGTCCTCGAGATTATCGAGGAAGAGGATGTAGATTTCCTTCGTCTCCAGTTTACCGATATCATGGGGACACCAAAGAACGTCTCAATCCCGGCCGCACAGGCCGAGAAAGCCTTCGAGGAAGGGATTTATTTCGATGGCTCATCCATCGATGGGTTCGTCCGGATTCAGGAATCCGACATGCGCCTGACACCGGACCCAGACACCTTTGCTATCCTGCCATGGAGAAGTTCGGAAAACGGCGATGGTGTCACAAGCGCCCGACTTATCTGTGACGTTATCAACACATCGACCGGCGAGCCATTCGAGGGCGACCCACGCCGTGTCCTGAAAAACGCAATCGACCGCGCCGAAGAGATGGGTTACACCGTCAACGCCGGTCCTGAGCCGGAGTTCTTCCTCTTCGAAGAGGACGAAAATGGTCGCGCAACCACGACGACCCACGACGCAGGTGGATATTTCGACCTCGCACCAAAAGATCTCGCAGAAGACGTGCGTGGGGAGATTATCTACGGCCTCGAAGAGATGGGCCTTAGCGTGGAAGCAAGCCACCACGAAGTGGCCGAGGGCCAGCACGAAATCAACTTTAAATACGACGACGCACTGACGACCGCGGATAACGTCATCACGTTCCGTACGGTCGTTCGCGCCATTGCAGCCCAGCACGACCTGCACGCGACGTTCATGCCGAAGCCGATTCCACGAATCAACGGTTCCGGGATGCACACCCACCTGTCGTTGTTCACCGAGGACGGCGACAACGCCTTCCACGATGACGACGACGAGTTCAACCTGAGCGAGACGGCAAAGCAGTTCCTTGCCGGTATCCTCGACCACGCTGGTGCACTCGCTGCCGTCTGTAACCCGACCGTCAACAGCTACAAGCGACTCGTCCCTGGCTACGAAGCACCAGTGTACGTCGCCTGGAGCGACGTCAACCGCTCGGCACTAATCCGAAAACCAGCCGCACGCGTGCCAGCAGCCTCACGTATCGAAGCCCGCTTCCCTGACCCATCCTGTAACCCATATCTCGCACTCGCTGCACTCATCAACGCTGGTCTCGACGGCATCGAGAAAGGTCTCGACTGCCCAGACCCAGTCCGTGAGAATATCTACGAGTTCGACGAGGAGAAACGTATGGAATACGGCATCGACACGCTGCCAACCAACCTCGGCGAAGCAGTCGACGCACTCGAAGAGGACGAGGCTGTCCTCGAAGCGCTCGGCCCACACATCTCCGAGAAATTCGTCGAAGCCAAATCCGAGGAGTTCGGCGAGTACCTCGTCGAGGTCTCAGACTGGGAAATCGACCGCTACCTCGAAAAGTACTGAAAGTACAGTCTCAGTGCCTGCTCACTGATTTACTCTCTGTAACCGTACCAAACGAACCCAGTCGCTATCCCACACGAACGCACTATCTGGTTCGCCTTCCAAGCCACATTCTTACTCTGTCATATGGGAGAGACGGCCTGGAGCAACCAATCGCCATGTCTATCGTGTGAATTTTCGACACAGCCAGCAGTGATATCGACGCCCTTTTGTTCGAAACCACGAAATCTCGTGTAACTCGCTGGGTAAACGGGCACCAGTGGGCACCTGTTCCATACAGGTTGGGATGTGAACTATCGCACCCGCGATGGTTTGAACCACGCAACGCCCGTGGTGATAACAATGGCACGAAGTTTCTACTCACATATCCGGGACGCATGGAAGAACCCGGACGACAGCAAGGTTGCACAGCTCCAGTGGGAACGCAAACAGGACTGGCGAAAGCAGGGCGCTATCGAGCGCGTCGAGCACCCAACACGTCTCGACCGCGCTCGCTCGCTCGGCTACAAGGCCAAACAGGGCATCATTGTCGCCCGCGTGAGCGTCCGCAAAGGCGGCGCACGCAAACAGCGCCACAAAGCCGGTCGCCGCTCGAAACGACAGGGCGTCAACCGACTGGGTCGCCGCAAGAGCATCCAGCGGATTGCCGAAGAGCGCGCCACTCGCAAGTATCCAAACCTGCGCGTGCTGAACTCCTACTGGGTCGGTGAAGACGGCAGCCAGAAATGGCACGAAGTCATTCTGGTTGACCCGAACCACCCTGCCATCGAAAACGACGACGACCTCAACTGGATTTGTGATGACAGCCACAAGAACCGTGCCCTTCGTGGGCTGACGAGCGCTGGCAAGCAGGGCCGTGGTCTCGGCACCAAAGGCAAGGGTAGCGAACACACCCGCCCAAGCATCACGAGCAACCGCGGACGCGGGAAGTAATCTCGGCTTCAGTTACTCGCTTTGATTTTTTCCACAGTGAGTCGAAGACACGGTCAACACTCGTTACTCCAGGGCAGCACGAAGCAGATCGATAGCCCGCTTGACCGCTGCTCCATGTGTGATTTGCACCGTCTCGGCCCCTTGCAGTTCGAGTTCAACGTAGGCGGGATACAGTAACACCGTTCCCACTTGCTCGCCCTCGTACTGAATCCGGTAGGCAACGGTTCCGCTGTCGCTCGGTATCGCTTCAGGGTCGGAATCGGTCAGTTCAACATCGGCAAGCGGGCCAGTTTGCAGGCCTGTCAGTTCTGATGCAAGCAGTTGGGCGATACGTTTACCGTCGGTGATTCGGTCTTCGACCATGGTTAGCTCTGGAGTTCAGTCAGCGCGCGGTCCGCAAGGTCTGAGACGTCAAGTCCTTGCTGGCGCGCATAGAGGACAGCCGACGAATCGAGGGAAATCCCGAGATCGGTCTGTCGTCGGTTAATCGCTGCAACCGCCTCCTGTTTGGTTGCGCCGTCTTCAACCAGCATATCGAGGACGCGTTCGAAGGTGGTTCGTTGCGTGAGGATATCCTCATCCGGGACGAAATCATCTGGAATGTCGACCGTGTCAGGGTCAAATCCGATAGCGAGCCCCTCGTCAGTTTGTGCAAGCAACCCCTCGGCTGTTGCGACGTTCACCAACCGTTTGGCCTGGTCCGGCGAGAACCAGCTGCGGTCGAGCGAGAGCGCAACGACAAACTCGCTTTCGGTCATCAGCTCGACTCCACGCTGGCGGTAGGGAGCCACAACGGCACGGCGCAGACTCATCGTCGCTAGCCACTTGCGCTCGGAGCGTAAATCTGTCGGCATCAGGCGGCACCGAACGACATTCGCGAGTCGATTAGTTGAAGTATCGCCTCCGGTATATTCCGGGTATGAGAGACCAGGGACGCTCTGTTCGCAAACGAACAGGTGGCCGACGCCGACCGAATCGCGACCGCAAAAAGCACGAACTCGGCTCCGAACCGACCGAAACGCAAGTTGGCGAGCCAAAGCTGAAAGCCGTCAGCACCCGCGGTACCGGCTCGAAAGTAAAAGCAATCAAAGCCAACTCCGCGAACATCGCAACCGACGACGGTGTCGTCGCTGCGGAGATAGAAGGTGTCATCGAGAACCCGGCGGACCCAAACTACGCTCGCCGAAACATCATCACTCGTGGAGCACTCCTCGAAACCAGCGAAGGAACCGCACGTGTCACCTCGCGTCCCGGACAGGACGGACAGGTTAACGCTGTGCTCGTCGAATAATTAACAGCTACTGACTGCTCCGGATTTTCTCCGCAATCGCTTCCATCTCCTCGTCAGCGATATCTGCACCGGGAAAGAGTGTATGGATTGGTTTCGCCGTCGAGTCGCTGAATTGTGGGATAATATGGCAGTGAACGTGTGGGACTTCCTGTCCTGCTTCCTCGCCATTATTGAACGCGATAGTCGTCGCCGGAGCGTCAACCGCATGCTCAACTGCCTCAGTCACCTTTGAGACGGTCTGAAAAACGTGACCAGCCAGTTCTGGCGGCATGTCGTTCACCCGCTCGTAGGGCTCTTTGGGGATAACGAGCGTGTGGCCAGGCGCAAGTGGGTGGGCATCAAGGAAGGCGTAGGTTGTTTCGTCCTCATAGACCGTGTAGCTTGGAATCTCGCCTGCAACAATCTGTGTGAAGATAGTTTCGTCGCTCATGTGCAGGCGTTACAGTGCGCTCACAATGAATATTGTCGTCGAATGGGTCACGACTCCGCACTGACAGCGACCGGGACGCTGGCTGTTTCGATACCTTCCTCAGCGAAGGCCGCAAGCGCTCGTTCGGTCACATCAGATTGGAAGGCAAACTCGTGGCGGACATCGTTGACGTAGGCACGACCCCGGAGTGTGATATATGCGGGCTGTTGGTTGACCCTGACGACAACCGGGCAATCCTCGCTCGCATAAAGATAGGGAGATGAACGCATCGCATCCCGTACAATAGTCGTTGCCGCCTCAACATCAGCTTCATCGGCAAGGTGCAACTCCGGAACGGCCATCAACTCGGCCGCTCCGTTGTTTGCATTCGCCAGCGACTCGGTGAACAGTTTGTAGTTCGGGACGGAAATTTCATCATCGTCGTTGGTAACAAGCGTCGTAGAGCGGATGCCGATATCCGTTACTTCGCCGTAATACTCGCCAAACTCTATCATATCGCCCGGGTGATACGGGCGCTCGAACACGAGGACAACCCCGCCGACGATGTTGGCAAAGAGGTCCTGGATACCGAGTCCGAGCACCGCACCGAGAACCCCGGAAAAGGCAACGAGTTGCGTCGAATCGAGGTCGAATATCAATCCAAAGACGACCAGGACAGCGATGAAATAAATCGTAAAGCGAACCAGTGGAACGAGCGTCTTAATCGTGATTCGGTGACGAACCGTTCGCTCGGAGGCTATCGAGAGGACGACTGCCCCCAGTCGTGCAAGCACGTAAGCGATGGTAAATGTAAGGACGGCAGCGGTAATCGTTGGAAAATCAAGCCCAATCGGGGGAACGTCCACCTCTTCGGTGACGAGGATGACAGCCCCGACAGCTGATTCACTCACCATAGCAATCGCCTCCGGGAGAGTTCCGAATGGACCGGACCAAACGCCAGTGGACGAACCGAAACGTGGTCACCAGTCCGTTCGATAGCACCCTGTCGTTCGAGACGACCCACGGTGAGTGACACGTCTTCGGCCGTCGTCTCACGAAGGGCAGCGGTCGTCGTCTCACCCGC
>LKNH01000069.1 GCA_001564135.1 Halobacteriaceae archaeon Tc-Br11_E2g27
AACGAACAATACATCGATTCACAGAGATTGTCACGACCTACAACAAATCAATCATCCTTGCAGTGTTGCTAGTCACGGCTCTCCTGGCCGTTGGTCTCACACAGGGAGCAGGACAGGCACAGGCAGATACAGACGAACAAATAATCGAAGGAACGGAGGTTCAGGAGGGACTTGCGTATCTGGAGGATAATTATGAAACGGACGGAACCAACGCCACAACAGTAAGCATCTACGCTCTCGACGATGAGCAATCTGTCCTGTCCAGAGAAAGCCTGCTCAATGCGCTATCATACCAACAGGAAATTAGCGATTCAGATGCTGTCGCTGAGGTGCTCGAAGACGACGCGTTTAACGGACCGCCAACCGCAATCGGCACTGAACTTGCCGAAGAGCCGAATCCTGACCTCGAAACACAGTTTGAAGCCATAGAAGAGGCAAGCGATGACGAACTCGAGGCTGCTATCGAGCGGACACTTGGTGACGGAACGTTCTCCCAATATTATCTACCGACCGAATACACCCCAGGCGCTACCGAATCTGAGGGAATGCGCTTTACCATCGAGGTAGACTCCGAGATAGAGATTGGGTTTGGTGTCGAGTCACCACACGAGTCGGTTGAAGTGCTTGATGAGACCGCAAGCGAATACGAGAACCCATCATTGGTCTTTCTCGATGGGCCCGAGACGATTGCTGAGTTGAACAACGACTATCTCATGGACCTGGTCTGGCTCGTTGTGCCGCTTATTTTGCTTGTCTTGGTGGTCGTACTCGGCTTTGCGTATCGTGACGTTACCGATGTGGTGATCGGGCTTATCGGGACGACACTTGCCCTGTTGTGGACCTTCGGGCTGATGGGCTGGCTTGACATTATGAACCCGGATACCGCAATCATTGCGCCGGTTCTGGTTGCCGCCCTGAGCATCGACTTTGGCTTTCACATCTTCATGCGCTACCGAGAACATCGAGGACCAGAGGAAGGTATTAGAAGCGCTCTGGCACGTTCAACGGGAGCAGTCGCAATTGCGTTTGTCCTGGTGACAGTTACCGCAGCAGTCGGCTTTCTTTCAAATCTCACAAACCCTGTTTCCGTGATTCGTGATGTCTCAATTGCAATCACGCTGGGTGTGCTGTCAGCGCTCGTGATATTTACGACGATTGTGCCTGCGCTCAAGGTTAGCGCCGATGGACTGTGGGAACGGTTCGGATTCGATAGAAGAGGAACGCCGCTTGGAAAAGGAGCCTATCTCAAACGAGTCCTTGGAAGCAGCGTCACTGCCGCACAGCGGGCAGCTGTCGTCGTCATTGCAATTGCGCTTATCGCCGGGGCTGCTGGTGGGCTCCTGTTTTTCGACCTCGACCGCGAGCAGTTCCAGGAATCGGATATCGCCGAAGACCCCGGCTGGCAAAGTGAACTGCCTGGGCCGATGGCATACCAAACACACGAATCCGACCTTGCAAACCAATTTACCTATATTGACAACCAGTTCCAGCCTGACGACCAGACGGTCACAGAAGGTGGTGTTGGGATGACCCAGATACTCATCTATGAGGAAGATGTCGCCACGGAAGAAGCGATGCAAACGCTAGCTGCAGGTCACGAGGCGGTAGATGAAGCAGATGCAGATATCCTCGCTAGTCAGGGTGACGGGGTGCCAGCACAGTCCCCACTTTCGCTGATACAGGACATAGCAGCGCAGAATGACGACGTTGCAGAAAAGTTCGCACAGGCAGATACCACCGGCGATGAGGTTCCGGACAGTGAGATTGAGCCACTGCTTGATGCAGTGAGCGAGGCAGCACCGGAAGAATCAGCAATGTTGCTTGAAAAGGATGGAGACAGCTATGAATCGATGGTGATGGTGGTTCCAGTCACGGAATCGATGGGAAGCGACAGAGCGGATGAACTGTTTGGAGTTGCCGAGGAAATGGATGCTGTCTCTGACCATACGGTGACACCCGTGGGTGCAGGGACAGTTAGCGAAGTAACGCTTGAGGAAATAACGGATGGAATCATCCTGACAATGCTTCTGGCGTTCGCTGGCGTGATTTTCGTCCTCGTGTTGGTCTATCGGTTCCTACGTGGCACGGCGACACTCGGCGCCGTCACGATGGTTCCGATTGCGCTCACACTCGGAGTCGTCTTTGCGGGGATGTATGCGCTCGGTGAACCGATAACACCGTTGAGCGCGCTACTCGTGAGCATTCTGATTGGATTGGGAATCGACTACAACATCCATATTAGCGATAGATTTTCCCAGGAGCTTCGACGGACTGATGATACTGTCCAAGCACTCCGTGAGACAGTCACAGGAACAGGTGGTGCGTTGCTCGGGAGTGCAGTAACATCCGTGAGCGCGTTTGCATTGATTGTCGTTATTCCTGATGCACAGTTGAGCTCATTCGGGATAGTCGTCGCTTTAGCACTCGGAGCGTCATTCCTGATGAGCGTCTTCGTTCTCCCGAGTTTGCTCTACAAATGGGCGATATACACTGACCGCAGTCCACAGAAGACGCCAGCCGATTGATACTGCCGGGTATACCTTCGATATTAGGTCCGACTATCGATAACCTCGTAGCTGATATTTCGTTCCCTGAGTTTGTCGCTATGCGTCGAGAGTCGGTCAGCGACGGTCAATAAAAGGACATCCTGACCTTTGGTGGCTGCTTCAACGACCGCATCCGATGTCCCGAACCGAATATCGACTGAAAGATCGGCTCGTCGCGCCGCAGCCAACCCTTCGACACCGGAGACAGCGACAAGCCCCTCAACAGTCTCGGGAACGAGAGTCGAATCAAACGCCGAAGAACCCCCGTTACGGACGCTCGGGACGGAGACAATCGTCACCGTCCCCAGGTCGTATTCGACAACACCTTCAAAATCCGTCACGCCCACATCCTCTCCGACAGCTGCATCGGTCACCGCAACGGCAGTGGCACCGCGACCCTCGCCCGGTGATGCATGGAGAAACCCATCTTTCATCGTTAGCGTCACCTCCTCATCCTCTTCGATTGCCTCGGTCGCAATCGCAGACTCGACCTCAACCTGTCCGATAACATCCTCTGAGACATGCGTGATGAGATTACGCAGGTCGTCAGTCTGGTTGATTAACCAGTTCACCCCCTCTTTGGTAATGGCATATCGGCCACGACGTTCCTTGGTGACGTAGCCAGTTTCGATGAGTTCCTGCAGGTAGTTGCTAACTGCCTGTGATGTCACGCCAATAGTGTCGGCAATTTCCTGCTGACTAATCGCTGGCTGATTCTCCGCAATCTGTACCAGAATCTGATACTGTGTGGCGTCGCGCTTACTCTGTAGGAGTGCAGCGTTGTGCTCAGAGCCGTCCATTACTCCTAGTGTAGCACTCGTATTGCAAGTAACTTTGTACTCGATAGGCAGAGTATCAGTGTTATGCAATCAGAGTTGTAAAATGCAGATGGATAACGACACTGAATTACATTGATTGTGACTGACACACAACGTTACAGACACACAACACTAGTCGGACATTTTATTATCGCTGATGGAAATAATATAATAGAGTTACCCATTCCACCGACTGGTGATAACCCCTCCAAAGCTGGCAATAATGCCGGTAATAGAGGGCTGCTGACCAGAGCCTTCGTTAATAGTATCATCTCTGATAACGAGCGTGCGAGAGCAGCCTTCGTCAATCGGCGGGGTGGGTCCAGAGCGGTGGATGACACAGTCGAGCGCCGCGAGTCACTCATTGTGTTGCTTGTTACGGACCGGCGGATTGTCTTTGCGACACGAGACGGAACTGTGCCAGATGATGCGTCACTCTCGTATGGGGATATTGCTACCGCAACTATCAAACCGGGACGGGTTAATTCAGTAGTGATTGAGTCAACGGACTCCGTACGGTGGACATTCCAACTCCCCGATGTCGATACAGAAACAATTGACGCCGTGCGGCGACACCTCCAGTGGATTGAACAGGTCCGACAGGAGTTTTTCGAGCTAAAAGCCGATATCGAAATGACCGCCGGGAAAATCAGGGAGTTTGCCGAATCGATGGACTGGGAACAGGCACAACAGCAGTATCGCGCCACCCGCGACCGGCTTGACCGGTTTATTTCGACGTTGGAGATTACGCTCCCAATTGCTAACGACGTGCTCGCACCGGAGCTGACTGGCGTTGAGCGGACACTTGAGAAGGCACACGTAACATTATATATCGAACGGGCGCGTTCTGAACTGGAACTGGGGAGTTACCTTATCGAACATGAGGACTCGGACCGGCCAAAACAGGTCTTACAGCGTGCCTTGCGGTTCTATGAGTGTGCAACGGGACAGCAAGATGCGGTCGAACGTGGAGATGCCTTCGAGTTTGGAACGCAACGGACACTCAAGCGTGAAATCGAGGAGCTCGGCTGGGAGCTAGAGATGGTTGCCGCAGAGCCCAGACGACAAGCCGAGGAAGCAAAACTGAATGCACAGGCAACCGACAGTAAATCCAGGGCTATCGAAAACTGGGAAACAGCACTCCGGCGATATGAACAAGCCCTCGTACTGGAACTTGGCGACCACAACCGAGAGTTTACCGGCGATAGGGAGGAACTCAAACGAGAGCGGAATATTGCCGTTGAAATGCTTCTTGATTTGCTTGATGAGCAGTCACGAAACCGATGGAGCGAAGGACTGGACCACCGACAAGCGGGCCGAATCAAGGACGCAATTCGTGCCTGTGAGGACGCAATGAGTCATCTTGATCGAGCCCGCGAACTAGCGACAGAGTATGACCGACCTGGCCCACCGGCTGTTGGAGAGCGACTCTCACAGATAGACGAGACAGTAACTGCTTTGAGAACCGGTGAGATGGGGAGTTCAAAGTTTCAGCGTAACGAGTCACAGCTGAATAACACCCCCGAACAGTCTCACTCTAGCGAAACAGAAACTCAGCCGGAGCGTGACAGTGACCGAGTTGAGCAGCCGTCCGAGGAAGCGTCGAAGAACGGCAAAACGCTGGACATTCCATCGCTCAACGATATCAAGACGCTCGATACGCACTCGGAAATAACGTTTACACTCGCTGACCCAACGACAGAGCGCGAGACGGCCAAAAACGGAGATGCTCCTGGAGACGAACTCAGGCCACCGAACCCACGGGATAAAGAGACCACTGATGGTCGGCTGTCAAACCGCAACGACTAGCGTTCCTGTCGAAGTCGAGCAACGACGAATTCCTGGTCGAGTTTTGCCAAAAACGGCCCCAGCTTTGGCCCTTGCTCTTCATCGAAAAAGAGTTGATATCCAGCAGTAAAGAGGTCCCCGACGTCGATATCGTACTCGCGAGCGGTCGAAAATATTTCCTGTTGAATAGCTTCCCCCTCGTGCCCATCCTCGATAAACGCTGCGAGGTCGGAGAGTGCTGATTCGATATCCGAATCAAACGATACCGCAGGGATTGCAGACCGCTTGAGCTCGTAGTCAAACTCGTTGCCGGTTCGACGTGCCCAGGTTCGAGCACGCTCGACTCGTGCCAGTGCCTCTTCGACAGCCCAGTCGGGTGCATCATCCGGAATATGTCCTTCGCGACGGGCAATCTCCTCCCGGAGCGAGACATCGTCCGTCATCGCAAGGACAGCAGCGAAGGTGTATGGAATACGAATTCGTTCCTTTCGGGGTTCGTCAACAAGCAACGGATAGACGCGTTTTGCTCGCTCTGTCTCTCGTCCCTCGCCATCTCTTTCATCGAAATACAACTCCTCAAACCGGTCAAACTCATCAACAAGCTGGTCAAGGCGCTCAATGCTGAAATCCCGTTGTTTGAGTGGCTCTTTCGCAAAGAAATACAGCAGTACTTCCGGCTCTAGCAACTCCAGGACTTCATCAACGGTAACGACATTACCTGAAGAGGACGACAATGCCTCTCCGTCCAGTGTAAACCACTCATACACCATCGGAACGGGCGGGTCGATATCGAATACGTTCTCTGCAATATCGACGCCACTTGGCCAGGAACCCTCAGCGTGGTCTTTTCCGAATGGTTCGAAATCGACACCAAGCATCGCCCACTGTGCCGGCCATTCGAACCGCCACGGGAGCTTTCCATCACGAAGCGAAATCGTCCCCTCATGTCCACACCCCGAAAATACCTCATCACCGGCCTCCACATCGCTACATCTGTAGGACACGGTTTCCGATTCCAGGTCAATGTCCGTAATATCTTCCGTCAACAGCCCGCACTCGGTACAGATGGCGAAAAATGGGAGATACTCGTCATCAACTTTGTCCTGGTATGCTGAAAGAACCGTCCGGGCCGTATCAGTATCTGAGAGTACAGTTTCGATATATTCGTCAAATGAACCGTCCTCATAACAGGCCGTATTTGAGATAAACTCAACATCGAGACCGAGTTGGTCAACGCTTTCGCGCAGTAGTTGGGTAAAATGGTCACCGTAGGACTCACGTGTTCCAAATGGGTCTGGAACGTCAGTATATGGCCTGCCCAGATTCCTCCCAAGGGCACCGGCATCGACCTCATCAAGGCCGACAATATTCCAGTCACTGTCGGCTAGCTGTCGTGGAATCGCGCGAAGCCGGTCACGGTCATCCGAGGTAAACAGTTGCCGGACGTTGTGGCCTCGCTCCCGGAGTACCTCGGCAACAAAATATCCACGCAGAATTTCGTTGAAATGGCCAAGGTGAGGAATACCCGAAGGAGAGACGCCACCTTTGATAACGATAGGCTCCTGCTCGTTGCCCTCCGTGTTCGTGTCCCCACGTCGTGTTTCGATAACATCAGCAACCGAATCAGCCCAGAAAACATTTTCTGCATCGCTCGCTACTGCATAGGGGTCGTCAGTACCGGTATTTGAGTCCGTGTCGTTGACAGAGTTAGTCATGGTCGGGAATAATATCGGTTCCGTCGTGAGTGCCTGAAACTGCGGCTCGCAGTTGTTCGGGGTCGTTTCCATCAAGGACGACAGCTCGCAAACCGGAGCGCTGGAGAAGTTTTGTCGCCAGTAAGTCGACCGGAGCGTTGCTTCCAGCGGCCATCTCGATACTCGAGACAACGTCCAGAAGTGAATCTGGTGACAGCGAGTCGTACTTTGTTGCATCCGCATCTTGCTTTGGGTCAGCATCGAACACACCGGGAACGCTCGTCGCATAGATAAGCAAATCAGCGTCAATATATTCAGCGAGCGCGGTAGCAACAGCGTCTGTTGTATGCCCGGCAGCCGTTCCCCCCATTATCGGGATTTCCCCACGCTGGAACGATTCATAGGCCGATTCGTGGTCTTCGAGCGGTGTTGGTGGGGTGGCCCCGTCAACAGCGGCGATGAGCAATCGAGCATTCAGCCGCGTGACAGCGATTCCTAACTGGTCCAGCGAGATTTCATCAGCACCGAGTTCGCGACCAACGTCGATATACTCGCGTGCGGTGGGACCGCCGCCAACGACGACACCGACCTCGTGGCCGTCGTTGCGAAGGCCATCAATGACCGCTGCATACTGCCTCACACGTTCCGCTCTTACGGTGGGAACTAACACGCTTCCACCGACAGAAATGACTACTTTCATTGCCACGCCGTAGCCACGACGACATCTTAAGCGTTGTCAAGCCTACCGACCAAATCAAAGAAAGAATGCTTCAAAACAATTCTATCCGCATATTTTGGAATTATTATTACTCTTTAATTTGAGATATAAATTGGCATTTCCACAACAGAGATAAAGCTTCAAACCAAATTATAAATCTTCTAAAGGTCTCTTGAACGGTTATAAAACGATATTTTTTCCTAATTCATCGCAAAACCGTCAGAATAAATCCAAACCTTCCTCCGTTTATATACCCCCCGAAGCTGTATATCGAATCGAAGCCATGAGCACAACACAGTCCGCCCAAGAGACCCAGTTGACATCTGAACCTGCTTCGAAAGAAGAGCGCTTGCAGAACTACCTTCGGACGAAGGCACAGGAAGGTGAGATGTATTTCAAAAGTAAGTTCATCGCAGACGACGTGGGTCTGTCCCCAAAAGAGATTGGCGCGCTGATGGTCAAACTCAAAGATTCCGCAGGCGACCTCGAAATCGAAAAATGGTCGTATACGAGTGCGACTACCTGGCGTGTGACGACAGCATAGACTCCCCCATTGCTCACTGAGCCCTCCCTTTGTGACGAATACCTCCATTGAGAGGATAAGCTGACCGCTTCATCTCCCGGGGTTTATTCACCTCCGTTCCGTATAACCAATAGATGGGCGTGAGCGACGAAACTGACCAAACACCGTTCCCTGCTTCCCGAAAACCTCCAGAGCCAGCAGCGTTCGGGTCGCTGTTTCAGGTCTATGAGACGAGACGAGATGGAGAGCGACTGCTTTATATTGGTGAACCAGTCGCCAGCGGAGAGCGACTTGAAACTGAACTCTGGTCGCTGTTTCGTTCACATGGATACGAAATCCGTATTCAACGAGGCTATCAGTTCGATAGCGGCCTCCCGATTTCACGGGGCGAGTACGTTCTCGTTGCCGAGCCACGGTCGGTCGGAACGGATGGAATCCCCCGGACAAACCTCATCCTTTTTTTCTTGACTGTCCTTTCTACCCTTTTCGCTGGGGCCGTGTTCTGGTATCAGATTCCGCTTACTGAACAGCCGTGGCGAATTGTCGAGGCGTGGCCCTTTACCCTCGCTATTCTCGGTGTCCTAGGTGTTCACGAGTTAGGTCACTATGTCCTGAGTCGCTATCACAATGTGCAAGCATCACTGCCGTATTTCATCCCCGTACCGACGTATATCGGTTCACTGGGAGCCGTTATCAAAATGGAGGGTCGGATTCCCGACCGAAAAGCCCTCTTTGATATCGGGGTTGCTGGCCCACTAGCTGGGTTAGTTGCCACTGTTATTGTCACAGTCATCGGGTTACAGCTAGAACCGCTCGCTGCACAGCAGGCAGTGGGAGCAGAAGACGAGGCTATCGTGATTTTCAATCATCCACCAATGCTCGAACTGATTGCGGAGGCAACCGGGAGTAGCGACCAGCTCGAAGATGGTGTCGTCCACCCTGTCGTTTTCGGCGGTTGGGTGGGGATGCTCGTGACGCTGCTTAACATGCTACCCGTTGGCCAACTCGACGGCGGACATATTCTCAGAGCGATGGTTGGTGAAAAGCAACGGGGGATTGCCTCGCTGGTCCCGCTTGCTCTTTTCGGGCTTGCCGCCTACCTGTTTTTTGGCGTCGATGGTGCGGATTCAGTCGTCATCTGGGCGATGTGGGGGCTCTTTGCGCTTGGGCTCGCATACGCAGGACCAGTGAAACCAGTGAATGACCAACCGCTAGATACACCACGGATGGTTCTCGGTGTCTTGACATTCGTGCTGGCTGCGCTCTGTTTCACCCCGATTCCTATCGAGATAATCGAACCCTGAGGTCTCTCACTATCAGTGCGTGTATCCACGGTCTGGAAGGTTCTCACCATCTAGCGTAATTCCTTGCTCTGTTACGGTACCAATTGGTGTCAGCGAAACCGAGAGGTCGGCCTGCGCGTTGTCAACCTTCTCGGCGGGGAGAGTACAGACAAGTTCGAAATCCTCTCCAAAAAAGACCCCATACTCGCGTTGCTGTTCGCTGTCAAGGCCGAGTTCCTCAAACATCTCCGTATACGGAAGCGGAGATTCGATAGCAAACCCACAGTCACTCGCCTCAGCAAGTTGATGGAGGGAACGAGCAAGCCCATCACTGCTGTCCATCAGTGCGGTCGCGTACCGCGCGAGAGATTGCCCGGCCGCAAGGCGCGGCTGAAACTGAAACAGTTCGTTTCCCCTGTCAACATCACCTCGTGCGAAGTACTCACAAGCAGCCCCTGTGCGGCCGAGGCGACCCGTTACACAGACAATGTCGCCCGGAGTCGCACCGGTTCGAAATACCGGGTTATCAGTCCGGCCAATCGCTGTCGAGACGACGGTAAACTCCTCATGGTTGTCGAGGTCACCACCAACATAGGCCGCATCGCCACTCGCACAGACCGCCTGTGCACCGTCGACAAACGAGGATATCTCTTCCCACCGAAACGACGGGGCGGCATAGACGGCAACTGAAGCAACTCCCTTGGCACCCATCGCAGCGATGTCGGAAAGCGAGGCACCGACAGCACGCCAGCCGGCAGTATAACGGGTTGTCCCATCCGGAAAGTCAGTTGACTCATGAAGCATATCGGTGGTGATGACGAGGTCGTCGACGACAGCAGCATCATCACCTGCATCCGGCAGATACGTCGCAAGTTTGCTGAGAACTGCCCGTTCGTCCATACACACCCTTTCGGTTCCTGCCGTAAATCCGTAGCCATCACCAGCCGTGACAGCTCCGGTAGTTGCAAACTGCCTACTGTTCACGAATTTGCCACTATCACCCTCTCCATGGCAGTGACTGGTTTCCGCAATCAATCTACGAGACTAAATACCATCGTTTCTATGTGTCCAATAGACATGGTAGACCCTACCTCTGACCTCAACGAAAATATTTCCCCGGAG
>LKNH01000070.1 GCA_001564135.1 Halobacteriaceae archaeon Tc-Br11_E2g27
AATCAGACCCTTGCGATGCTGTTCGAGAAACCCTCGACACGGACCCGTATCTCCTTCGAGACGGGGATGACGAAACTCGGCGGCCACGCAATCTTTCTCGGCCCCGACGATATCCATCTCGGCCACGGAGAGCCGATTCGCGATACCGCACGCGCAATTTCGCGGTATGCCGATTTCATCATGGCTCGCGTCTTCGACCACGCGGATGTCGTCGAACTCGCGGAGTTTGCGACGGTGCCGGTCATCAACGGCCTCACTGACGATGCACATCCCTGTCAGACCCTTGCCGACCTGCTGACTATCCGCGAGCGGTTTGGCGGGTTCGATGTCGACGTTGCATGGGTTGGCGACGGCAACAACGTCTGTCAGTCGTTCGTTCTTGGAGCAGCGATGACTGACCTCGACGTAACCGTGGCAACCCCCGAAGGATACGGTATCAGCGACGGTGTTCGCAAGCGAGCAGCGGGCCTTGATGGCGCACCAACCGAAACGAACGACCCGGAAGCCGCCGTTGCGGATGCTGATATCGTCTACACTGACGTCTGGGTCAGTATGGGCCAGGAGGACGAGCGTGAGGAGAAACTGGAAGCGTTCGAAGGCTTTCAACTCACGACCGACCTCGTTGGCGACCGGCCAGTGATGCACTGTCTGCCTGCCCATCGCGGTGAAGAGATTACCGACGACGTGCTCGAAAGCGACAACGCGATTGTGTGGGACCAGGCCGAAAACCGCCTCCACGCACAGAACGGGTTGTTGTACTGGTTGACTCAATAATAGATATCAGAGTCGACCGCCCCGGAGTGCGTACGAGGATGAATCCGGTAACAGACCACCGAATATGGGTTCGGAAATTGAGAGCGACACTTTACTCGTCAAAATGCGGGTTAAATCCGAGAAAATGCAACTTAACTCGATGAAATCCCATGTAAAGATATCCCCCGTTTATACACATCCACCGGATAACCTCGGATGCAATGACACCAGCAGACAACGCAGATGACACAGCACAGAACGCAGGAAACGAAACGGCGAGCCAGGCACCAGCCGGTGACATTCCAGAAGAGGCACCCGGCTTCGTCGGCGAGATACTTGAAGAAATCAGTGCGGACGCGACAGGGTTAGGAGAGGCAATCCGTGAAATCGTATCGGGTGCCAACCCAGCTGAGGTCGCCGCCGTCGCCGTCGATATCGCCGCAGTCATTCCACTGTAACATAACGAAGAACACACGTAGTGTGCCCTGCCGACGACGACAATCACTGCAACTGACTGTAACACCACTGGGTGTAGAGTAACAGACAAATTTTATTCCAACCGGGTGTTCCAGAGCCCTCTACAGCGACTGTAACGTTCAGCCACTCGGTGAAAGTAGTCGGTATCGACTGACGAAAGACGAGAGTCACCAGCTACAAGCCCCTTCAGCAGGAGGGCACTACTATGCACGCACGCCATAGCGCACTTGCAGTCTCTCTCGCTGTACTTGCCCTACTGATGCTCACTATCGGCGCAGCAGGGAGTGCTGTCGCGGCAGACCACCACGACGAGCCAGCATTCGTCGTAGATCTCGACGCAGACGGCGACGCGACGGTTACGTCCGTGTTGACCTACGACTTTGAGAGCGATACCGAGCAGGAGGCTTTCGAGGATCTAAGCGAGGATGATGAAGCCCAATCGGAGTTCCGTGACCGCTTCGAGGAGCGCAAGAACGGAATCGCCGAAGGCGCAGCCGAAGAGACCGACCGAGAAATGTCGGTTTCGGATGCCGAGGTTGAGCTGTACACCACCGACGACGTCGGCGTGGTAGAATTGTCGGTCCGGTGGCATGGTCTCGCCGCAGTAGACGACGATTCGGTTACAGTGACGGAGCCCTTCGCCAGCGGGTTCACTCCCGACCACCAGTTCGTACTCGTCGGACCCGATGAATACGAGCCAACGACAGTGACGCCCGAAGCGTCAGACTCCGACGATAGAACGCTTATCTGGGAGGCTGGAACAGATCTCGACGGATTCGAGGTGACGTTCACAGCCGACAACATTGACGAAGAAGATGACGAGGCAGATGATGTTGACGAGGAAGACGACGAAGAAGATGCTGAAGCGGCCGATGACGACGGGCCCGGGTTCGGTATCGGAATCGGGTTGGTCGCGTTTCTGGCAGCGACCGTCGGTATCGTCCGCCGGATATCCGCGTAATCCACACGCTTTTCGAGAATCCTCGCTCAATCAAGACAACCAGCTACGCCGGTTTGATAGCGGTTTCCGTTACCTCCTGGGAGACGGTAAACGAATCGAGTAGCGAAAGCAGGTCGTCGGACTGAGTCGATAGCTGGTGAACGTTGTCGCTCACCTCCGAGATAGCGGCGGTCTGTTCCTCGGTCGAAGCGGCAACGTTTTCGGCCTGTGCTGTCGTTTCCTCGCTGATACCCGCTACCTCGTCAACCATCGATACCACTTCCTGTGCGGTGTTTGCCTGTTCGTCCGTGGCCCGACTAATTTCCTGAATTGTGGAGTTGACCGTCGTCACCTCCTCGACAATATCTTCGAAATCATGGAGCGTCGTCTCGATGGTTCCAACGCTTTCTGAAACCTGTGTCTCCATCGACTGGACATCAGAAACGGTCTCGGCAGATGTGTCCTGCACGTCATCGATACGCTGTGAGATATCCGTCGCGTAGGATTTTGTCTCCTCAGCCAGCGATTTGACTTCGTCAGCAACGACAGCAAATCCGTCACCGGCCTCCCCAGCACGGGCCGCCTCGATACCGGCGTTCAGCGCCAGCAGGTTCGTTTGCTCTGCAATCTCGTCGATAAACGAGACAATTTCGTCAATCTCGCCAATCTGGTCAACCAACTCCTCAACAGCAGCGGCGGTCTCGCTGATTCCCTCTTCGAGCTGGTCGAGTTCCTCGATAGCATCTTTTGCGGCTTCGCGTCCGGAGCGACTTCGCTCTGCAGCCTGCTCGGCAGTGTTTGCGGCATCATCAGCGGAGGCGGCAATCTCCTCGACCGTGGCCGAAAGCGTGTTAATCTCCTGTGCGACGCGCTGGAGTTCATCGGTCTGGCGGGAGGCACCCTCCGAAATTTCCTGGACGGAGCCAGCAACTTCGTCGCTTGCGTTATCGACTTCGCTCATGGTCAGCGAGACATCGTCGCTTGCCTCGGAGACATCTCCTGCAAACGCCTGGACCTCGCTGATTGTCGAACCAATCGTCTCGATGAGTTCGTTGTAATTTTCGACCAGTTGTTCGTACTGCTCTTCCTCAAGCGTCAGTTCCTCCTTCTCAATTGTTGCAGTCAGGTCACCATCCTGTGCTCGCTCAGCAGCATCGCTAAAGGCGAGAACAAGTGCCTGTAAGTTCATCGACCGACGTTCCATCCGGTTGCTCATCTCCTGGAGATTTTCGGTGTACTCTTTGAGACTTGTCGACATCTGAGACATCGACTCACCAAACTCCCCGGGGACGTCCTCCTCAAGTACATCCGCGTCGAATTGTTGTTGTGCCAGTGCATCTGCCTGTTTTGCAACGGTTACCAGAAACTCCTGCATCTCCGCAAAGGAGTTCTGCAGACTACCTATTTCGTCCGGTTGGTCCGAATACGTAACCTCAGTATCGACCGCTCCGCTGGCAATAGCGTTTGCCTTCGATTCGAGCGAGATGATTGGTTCGGTAAAGTCCTGTCGCACGATGAGCAGTGTGTTGAACAGGACAAGAATAGCCAGGAAAAACAATACTCCCGCAACCCCATACCAGAGAACACCACTGAAAAGAAACGGGGCGATGAATATCGCAATCGTCACTGCAAACTGTAACACGACCGCAGCGACAACTTTGCGTTCAATTGACTGTGTAATACCGAGAATATCCATCGTCCCCCAGAGGAACTTCTCATATTGGGTGCGAACTGTCGACGGCTGGGTTCCCATACAGTAGTGCATGAAAACCAGCGTGATAAAATCCTATGGTCAGCGGCTAACCTTGAAAACACGCAAAGGCAATACTGTTGGGAAACATACTCAAAGAGAGTACTGTTCCCCATCAAGCGCAAGCGGTTCCGCAAACGCCTCGTCTTCGGGGTAGTAGTGTGCGATATGGACAAGTCGGGTCCGCGTCGCATCCAGTTCTTCAGCGACTGCTAGCGCTCCCTCCCGAGTCATATGTTTGCTCCCAAACGTCCGGGCAATGCCGTCCGCAGTGTAATGTGCCCCGCCGATTGGGTGATGCTCCGCGAGGTGAGCCGGGACGATACCATCAGCAAGCAGGAGGTCAGCCCCAGAAAGCAGTTCTCGTGAGCGCTCAGGAATCGCATAACACGTATCTCCGGTTATCGAGAGTGTTGCCCCAGTTTCGATGTCCTCGATAACGAGACCATAGCAAAGCAGCGGTGGATGGTCGACGGGAACAAGCGTGACCTCGAATCCACAGGTTTGAAACGGTTCAAACGGTGTACACGGTTCAACAGTCAACTGGTCAAGATACGCATAATCAGTCGCAACGCTCTCTGCCACGCTCTTGCCAGTAATTGGGTCACTTTCGTCTGCAGCGTAGACCGTCAGGTCATCAAACACCCGATAACAGTTCCCGAGTCCATCGAGATGGTCGAAATGGATGTGGGTAATGATACCTGCATCAGGGAGTGGAACATCCTCTCGGAGGAACTGTCGGCGAAAATCTGGGCTAAAATCGACGAGGAGTGATTCGCCAGTTCGCTCATTTTCAACGTGGACGGAAAAACGGGTCCGTTCGACACCCTCCGCTGTGAGCGTTGCTCCCCTGGTTCTCGCCTGCTCGCGTAGCTCCTCGTCCGGGTTGCGTGCCCGAGTGCACGTCTCACACGAACAGCCGACGGTCGGCGTTCCGGTCGTATCGCCAGTTCCCAACAGGGTAACCTGCATCTACAGACAGTAGGGTGTCGGCGAACAAAAAGCCGTGTTTGCTGGCGATATTCGCATGCCGAGAGGGCGACAGTTGTTTTCGTTCAGTTAGCCTCCAGGGTCGCCGGTATCCGCCTCTGCACCCTGGATTGCCTCTTCGAGACCGTCACGGACGGCCTCGTCAATGCGGCTCTCGCCGCGAAGTTCACGGTTACTGCCATCGTCTTCTTGTTCTTCAGTGACCTCCTCACCACCAGTAACGGAAACGAAGAGGTCGCCCAGTTCTTCTGTTCGGGTTGCAGACTGACTCTTACTCATGGTACGTATTACTCTGAGAGAGGGAGTAAAATAGCTACTACACCTAACAGGATAGGTTTGTTTAAATAATGTGTTGATAAAGCACCGGAGGATAGCGGTGTGTCATGTCACAGCACACATCTGGCCGCATTATAAAATCGTCCGCTGACAGGTCCCACAGAGGTTCTCCTCTTTCAGATCGACTTCGCGCACGGTTGGCGAGAAGTTCATCACACAGCGTTTGTTATCGCAGTGTTCGAGGCCGAGAGTATGGCCGATTTCGTGGACGACCTCCTTTCTGACGCGGTCTTCGAAGATATCTTCAGCGGACTGATTCGAAAAGCCACCATCCGAGGAGGTGCGCAGTCGGTACGTCGAGATGACGCTGCCGCTGCCACCGAGATAGGCAAGTCCAAAGACGTAGTTCCGACGGTGATAAAAGAGGTCCTTCGGCGTGATTCCGATGTTTTTCGTGCCATCGCCGACGCGTTTTGCTAAGTCGATAAACTCCTCTGCGCGGTACTGGTCGCGCGAGCTATCGTAGGCGTCTTCGGGGACTGGTTGCGTGCCATGGACGGTTACATCGCAGTCGTATACGGCCCGTAATCCGGCAGAGGCCTCCCGCTTGACGACCGCGTCGACCTCGCCAACTGGCACGATGTCGACATGCATACACACCTTTATGAGCCCCACACAATTAAAAACCTACGTGAGAGACGCCACACGCGATGCACTCGTCGAACGGCTGTCAGCCTACGACACGGTCGTTGAGGTTGGTGTCGGCCATCGCGTCGATGTTGCTGCCGGGCTTGCCGCTGCCGGTGTGTCGGTGACGACAACCGATATTCGCCCTCGTGCAGTCCCAGTCGAGGTTGATTTCGTTCTCGATGACATCACTGTTCCTGACCTGCGAATCTACGAAAACTGTGATGCGCTCTATGCGCTCAACTTCCCACCGGAACTGCATCAACCGGCGTTTGAGGTCGCCAAAACCGTCGGCTGTGACTTTTTGTTTACCACGCTAGGAGGGGACCCGCCAGCGATACCCGTCATCCGGGAGACGGTTCCCGGTGACACCATATTCGTTCCCGAAGAGTTTGCCGATAGCTGAACGGTCACCGAATTACCGTTACAGGAACGGGCGCTCGTCTGACAACCCGCTCAGCAATACTCCCAAGCAAAACCCGTGAGACACCTGACCGACCATGACTCCCGAGGATGATATGGTCGATATCATTTTCCTCTGCATACGTCACTATCTCCGTATCGGGACGTCCCATCGTGATTTCAAGAGAGATATCGATGTCATCCCGGTCGAGCAGTTCCTGGAGGTCATCGAGCGATTCCTTCCTTGCGCTGTCGCGGCGGTTCTTGAGTGCCTCTTTGGCAAGGTTAATACCGGCGCTGGTTGAGCCGCCCGCCAGTTCGACAACGCGCAAGAGGAGTATCTCCTCGTCCCCGTAAGTCTCGATTGCGTGGTCGACTGCCTTTTGCGCGGGACCTGAGCCGTCGTAGGCGACGAGAATTGCCATACGTGATGTCCGTCAGCAGACACCATAAAAGTCGACGATTCGACGACAAGCCGCAACTCGCTTTACCTCCGAGTACATGCTGACTGACAATGAACGTCGATGCCATCGTGCTCGATGTCGATGGAGTACTGGTTGATGTTGGTCAATCCTACCGGCGTGCAATCGTCGAATCAGTTGAACACGTCCACGGCGAAACCATCGATATTGCTGATGTCCAGCGGTTCAAAGAGGCAGGCGGTTTCAACAACGACTGGGAGCTGACCGATGCGGTCGCACTCTATATCCTCACAAGACAGGAGGGAGTCTCGCTGTCGCTCGACACCTACACGGATGCCATTGCGGGGATGGGTGGCGGACTGGAAGCCGCTAGAACCGTCATCAGCGAGGAACTCACCCCTGCCGCACGCGAACGCATCCTGGCGGCGTGGGATAGCGACGAACTCCGCTCAGTTTTTCAGCAACTGTATCTCGGCTCCGACCGCTACCTCGAACTCGAAGGGAACGAACCAACTATCGAAGCCGAGGGCTTCATCAACAACGAGGAGGTGCTCATCACTGCCGAAACCCTCGAAACACTGCAAGAAAACTACCCACTCGGGATTCTCACCGGCCGACCAGCCGAAGAAGCAACAATTGCGCTCGACCGCGTTGGTCTGTCGGTTCCCGACGAGTACCGGTTTACAATGGATGACTGGGAGGGTGGAAAACCCGACCCTGACGCGCTCGTGACGCTTGCAGAGCGATTCGATGCGGACAGCGTTGCCTTCGTCGGAGATACGCGCGACGATATTAGAACAGCAGTCAATGCAAGCGAAGTCGATGACCGGAGCTATCACGGAATCGGCGTCCGTACCGGCGGCCTCTCCGGGAAGCGTGCCGAGAAACTCTTTACACAGGCCGGAGCGAGTGCCGTCCTTGATTCTATCAACGACCTGCCGAACTTGCTTAGTTAAACCGCCTCTGCGCTATTCGTAGTCTGAGTCTTGTCGCGCTCAACCGAGACCATCTCCATTTGTGATTCGATGGCCTGCGGGTCACCAGAACGGAACTCCTTTGCCAACTGTTTCGCCTGTTCGAGTTGACTATGTGCCTCGCGATAACAACGAAGTGCCTCCGCCGCACTCTCGTTTTTTCGTGCGTTCTCAGCCTCCTGGATGCATTCTGTCGCATACTCACGCCGAGCACTGATAAGATTTGCAACGGTTACTTCGACGGTAAACTGAAGGTCCTCACGGTCACCGGAAAACGAAAAGTCGGTTCCCCATCCAGCAGTGAGGGCATCCCGGAAGTGGTCAAACGCTTCTTGCCAGGCCTCGGCAGCAACATCGGGATGGTCCGTTCCCTTTGCCCGTTCGGTTGCTTGCTCGCCAAGCGCTTTCGGCAGTACCTGTAAGTTTGCAATCCGGTTTTCGATGGTCTCTCTGAGCTCCGTAATTGCTGGCGGATGGTCAAAGCCGCGGCTGTCGGCCAGCGAAAGGGCAATATCAAGATGTTTTCTCGCCCGGTCGTATTTGTTGTACGCATCAGTGTAGGCCCGGTCGCCTGTCAACTGCTTTGCGTCGCTTACAAGCGTCTCCGCCCTGGTCAGGTGGGCGTTCATCCGCCGCTGGTGTACCGTCCGTTCAGCATCAGCAAGCCGCGGTCCAAGGACCGATTTGAGGTCGCCCGCTACCATCTGTGAACGGATGCGTTCAAGCGTTTTCTCCGCCGCTTCGACTGTCTTCTGTGCCTCGTTTATATCCCCTGACTCAATCTGCGTTGTCAATGTTGCTCTCGTTTTGGAAAGGTCCTCAAACAGCGATTCAACAATTTGCCAGCAGTCGCTGACGGACTCAAGATACGTACAAACCTCCGAAAGTTGGTCTTTACTTGCCGGGCGGAATTTGTACGTCCCACCCTCCCAGACCTCAATGACAAGCAATTTTTTCAGCAGCCGACCAGCAATGTCAACATCGGTGATGTTAGCGTGTGAGACCGAGTCGATGGTCGTCTCCGTCGATGAGCTGTAGCCAAAGAGAAGCTGTTTGTCCGTGATGAGTGCAAACAGCGTTTCGCCGTTTTCGAGTTCAATCCGTTCTGTTTCCCCCGTTTGTTCGTGGACGAGCGACCCCTTTCCGGGGAGCCGATACTGAATGCTCTCATGCGGAGAACACTGGAGCGATATCTCCTCGGCGACGAGTTCCGCCCGATGCTGGTCTACCCCCACCTTTGTCAACCAGGGTGCCAGCGCTCCACGGTCGTTGCTCATCCGGTCGTTATAACGGTTTAGGCTACGCCGTGTTAGAGATTTCGGCTGTAAAAGCTGTGGGCTTCGAGTGCAAGGACAACCGCTGCAAGCGCGAATGCAGGCCACCACAACAACCCACCAAACGACCAGAGGCTGAGAAGCGTCCCAAGCAGCGCAATCAACAGCACAGTTGCTGTCAGCCCGTACACGAGTGCATACTGTTCGCGAGTCAATAACCCATACCCTTCCATCTGCGTGCTGATACGAAAGGTTATGCGAGCAGCTACAAAACCACTCGGGTCAACGAAAGAATGCAGGTCGGTTGCTGACCGTCGGATTGATAGATGATTCGGTCAAAGGACTGGTATGGAACGGAGTCGCCAGCTTTCCGAGCGGATTGGCGAGTTGCTGACAACTCGTGGGGAAACGCTCGCTGTCGCGGAATCAAGCACCGGTGGACTCGTCGGCTCGCTACTGACGGATATCCCAGGCTCAAGCGAATACTTTGATTGTTCGCTTGTCACCTACTCGAACCGAGCCAAACGCGAGTTGCTTGGAGTCAACGCGGAGACAATTTCCACCAAGGGCGCAGTCTCCGTCGAAACGGCACAAGAGATGGCACTCGGCGTCCAGAAATCCGCTGGAACAACGTGGGGGCTCTCGACCACTGGCGTTGCTGGCCCCGGCGGCGGCACCGAATGGAACCCTGTCGGAACGATCGTCATCGGGGTCGCAAACGCAAGCGGCGCTGAAACCCAGGTCTCTGCGGCCCGTTATCAGTTCGATGGTGACCGACTCGAAAACAAGCGTCTGTTTGCCAGACAGGCGCTTGTTGACTTACAGGACGGGCTCACAAACGATTTGACACCAGAATAAAATGACCCAGCCCAACAGCGCAACGTTTGACGTGCGAACCGACCGAAAGCTGTCTGTCACTGATATCACAGCCGACGTTAAGGAGACAGTTCCGCAGTCGTATACTGGGACCGTGACCGTTTTTGTCGAACACACGACAGCTGCCGTCACAATCAACGAAAGTGAGTCGCGGCTCCGTGCGGATTTCGAGACGATGCTTTCAGCACTTATCGATGATGATGGCTGGCAACACGACCAACTGGACGGGAACGCTGATTCACATTTGCGGGCGTTTCTGCTCGGCCCCAGCGAGACGATTCCAGTCACCGACGGCACCCTCTCGCTTGGTCGGTGGCAATCCGTCCTGTTTGTTGACTGTGACGGGCCACGGACGCGGACAGTGACCGTGTACTGGTGAGATTGTCAATCCACTGACTGCCTCTCATAGTGATTATTGCGGTGATTTTCGTGGCTCTGACACAGCGATTGCTCTCTCACGGTGTGTAACACACAGTTTGCGTTTTCTCGGCGGTAACAACTCCCAAGAATCACTAGCAGCCTTCAAAGACAAAACTAACTTTGATGATGCCACGCGTTGAAGAGTTGGTAGAGATGGATATTGCTGACATTGCAACACGTGAATTTGCCGAGGTTGATGCCGACAAGCGGCTCGGAA
>LKNH01000071.1 GCA_001564135.1 Halobacteriaceae archaeon Tc-Br11_E2g27
ACCGGGAGTAATTGAAGAGTCGACGTTCAAACAAGGACTCGATGGTGTCTACACACATCATTCGAACGAAGTGATAATTCGCAACAATACGATGGTCGAAAACCGAATGGGAATCCACCTGATGTATACCTCGGATGCACTCCTGGCCCATAACGAGATTTCCGACTCGATTACCGAGGGTATTTACGTGATGACCGGGCCACAGCGAGTCGGTGTCGTCGGGAACAAGATTCAAAATACGCCAACGGCTATCGACCTCGGAGGTTCGGAGTATTATGTCGCTGAGAACAAAATCCTCGGAAACGACCTTGGAATGCAACTCGATTCCGTCTCCACTGTCGTTGAGCGCAACGTTATCGCCGACAATTACTTCGGCATAGATACCCGTTCGATGCTCCCGACAAACCGTGTAACAGAAAACGACTTCATCGGTAACAACTACCATGTCGCCGGTAGTACCGGCCCGGAGCGCATCTGGACACACAACGAGCGCGGAAACTACTGGGAAGGTGCTGTTGGAACGACGGACGGCGAAACGCTTGATAAAGCCTACTCCCCGACTGACGCTGTCGATTCGGAACTCCATCGAGTGGGTGGGACACCAACACTTACACAGGCACCGGCAATGGATGCGCTGGCCGGCGTTGAAGGTGCAGTCTCAGGCATGCGCGATGGAGAGATAACCGACCGCGCACCGCTATGCAACCCAGTGAATGCGGACTGGTTAGACCAAAATGGATGGAGCGACCGCCAGCCCTCCTGCCCTGGTGAAACTGAATAACGTACGAATGAACGCGAGCATATTTATCGATGATTGGATATCGGACGAATGGACAAACGTAGCGATGATACATCAGGTGATGGTGAACACATGACGAGTACACAAACAGAACAACAGACAGTTTCCGAGACCGCTGCTGATTCAACGGTCTTACGGGCGACGGATATCAAACATTCCTACGGACAGATAGAGGTCCTTGAAGGAGTCTCCCTTGAGTTGCATGAAGGAGCCGTTACCGCGCTCATTGGACCAAATGGCGCAGGAAAAACAACCTTCATCAGAGCGCTTGCAGGGTTGCACGCACCGACTGCTGGAGAGATTTCATACATCGGTCCTGAGAGGCCCCGACAGATAGGCTATTTACCACAGCGACCAGCGTTCAGACCGGGTCAGACTGTCGAGCAGGCACTGACATTTTACGCTTCGCTCGTTGGCCTCTCAGGTGAGCAGGCGCTTTCGGCTCTCGATACGGTTGGTCTGTTGGATGCGAAAGACCGGGATGTCGACGCGCTTTCGGGCGGGATGAAACGGCTCGTCGGAATCGCACAGGCACGTATCGGGAACCCACCCGTCGTTATTCTGGATGAACCAGGGAGTGGCCTTGACCCCGAAATGAGCCTTCATGTATTCCAGTCGCTGAATGAGCTCGCAGCCGATGGAACGGCCATCCTGCTGAGTTCCCATGACCTCGCCTTGGTTGAGGAAACGGCTGATACGGTTGTCATGCTGGATGACGGAAACCTGCTCTATCACGGCTCGCCTACGGAGGTCATCGCGGAAGCCAATGCAGACTCGTTGCTTGATGTCTTCCGCGAGTCGAGGCAGGCCGAAGCTGGTACCGTCAGTGTACGCGGGGTGACTGACGATGGGTGAACAAGTAGAAACCAGTGAATCAGGCGTTATGGGACAAAGTGAAGAAGTCACTGCGATGGACGAAACAATCGTCGAACAGCCGTCCACTGGAGCAGTGTTTACCTCATTTGTCCGGCGTGAGATAAACACCGCAATTCTAACAGGGAGTTTTATCGCTCTAACGCTGTCTGTGTTTGCCGTCGTTGTCGGTATCACCCTCGTCGGGAGCGGCTTTTCAGCAGGATACATAACGACCGTTATGGAGTTGCTCACACCGCTGCAGTTGCTCGTGCCTGTTGTTGCGTTCGTGCTTGGATTCAACGCAATTCTCAGTGACAGACGAAGCGGCGAACTCGATGTGTTACGGACCTATCCTGTCGCTGCTTGGCAGGTTGTGATTGGCGTCTATCTTGGCCGAGCACTTGGGCTGGTGATTGCTATCGGTGGACCACTTGTGTTGTTGTTCGTCCCAATTGCGACGACTAGTACCCCCCGACTGCCGATGTACGCATCACACACCGGCGCAGATACTCCGATTCTGTATCTTCGGCTTATCGTGTTGACACTCCTGTTCGCGCTTGTGATGCTTGCAGTGGCGATTGCATTGTCTGCACTCGTGAGCTCGGCGCGAACGGCCATACTCGGTGTTGGGTTAGGGTTAATCCTCATTTTGTTTGGGCTGGATTTAGCACTCTCTGCTGGCTTCTCGATTGGTTTTATTAGCGATTCTGCGCTGATATCCTCGCTGGCATTGAGTCCACTGAGTGCGTTTCGAGGACTCGTCCTCGAAATGGCTATTAGCGTCACGGAGGGAACAGGACCAGAAACAGCCTCACCAGTTGCCAGTCTCATTGGCCTTGCTGTCTGGGGAGGTGGCTCATTGGTTGTCGCTACGTGGGCATTGAAACGGTGACGATAGCAACATAAATTCAAACAGTGCATCCAATCCACCAAAACGAACCACTGTACCGATTTTTATCGTTTCTCAGGTCCTTCGGTAGTTTTATAAAATATTCTACCTGACATGTGTCTAAGAATGGCACGGAGCATCGCAGGGCGAGACAATCAGCGTAATAAAGAGATAACGGAACGGCAGTTGCTGACGGACGGTGGGAGGCGAAGGGAGGAAGACGACTCAGTACCGGAGGACCAACGAGATGACTCGGAGTGGAGCGAACAGAACGAGCATCAGCAAGGCTACAATGAGCATCGGAACGAACGGGGATATGGGCATCAGGACGGACAGGAACCACGTCGGAATCCACAGGAGCACGCTAATGGATATGATTCCCACGGCCAGCATGATGCCCAGCGCCACCATGGAGGCCATGATGAACAAGCATATCCTCAACCTGGTGAACGCAACCAACCGCCACGACAGCCCCGCCAACAACCGGAGGAGCGGTACAATCAACAGCCTCCACAGAATCAACGACCCCCTCAAAACCACCAACCGCGACAACACCAGCAACCACACGGCCATCAACCACAACATACCAATCCGCAGGGACAACCTCATCAACAGCAGGGAGGACAACCACAGTATCAAACACAGCCATCACAGGGTCGAAACCAGCAACCACAGGGCTATCACCAACGGACGCATCAACACCCACCACAACAGACCCAAACAGCCGATGATGACGGAGTCAGCCGACGAAAACTGTTGTTTGGCGGCCTCGGACTCGCTGGAGCGGGTGCAGGTGGATGGTATCTGTACCAGTTCTTTGGCGGCGACGACCCGGACGCAGTCGCTGAGGATTTCGTTGCGGCGGCTGATGACGGTGACTGGAGCGAAGCAGATTCGTTGCTCCACTCAGACAGCATGCTCTCAGATGCCTCTGATGTAATTGATATAATGGGGCAAGCAAGCGGTGCTGGGCCTATACTCGACCTGGCCGTGAGGGAACTTGACATCTCTACCTCTAATAGTCGTGTTGTACAGGAGCGCGACGAGCAAGCTATCGTAGAACTAACTGTGACGGTCGATATCCCAATGATAAGCGACCTGAGCATCGACTTGGAGTTTGAAATGCGAACGGACGACGGTGACTGGCGTGTCTTTAATATCGGTTTGGCCTAATAGTAGGCAATTTGCGTCGAATTAATTTCGTTATGTTCCGAGTGCCGCAAGCAGTTCGTCAGTGATTTCATCCTCCTCGTAAAGCTCACCGCCGTGCTCATCAGCGAATGAATCAGCATCACTTGGGTCGGAAAACCCAATAAGCGAGGAGCCCATTGCACCCTGAATGTCGCTGTCGACGACGAACGTGAGTTCGTCCGTGGGGACAAATGCCTCTGCCTCGACGTGCGGCGAGATGAATGTTGCACCACCCTCCTCAATCATGTCGTATTCAACTGCTGAGTAATCCGTTCCGTAGCTCCCGACTGGTTCGAATCCCTGTCCGTCCGCATCCAAAACGAACTGGTACATACAGAGACTGCTGCAAAACCACGCAATGCCATCCTCACGGTCTTCAACTGCTGGTGGACCATCATCGAGAAAAAACGATTGTCCAACAGGCCCGTTGTGGTTCCGAATGACCATATTACACTCATCACAGTGATGTTCATCGCCATCAAGCGAGATTGGTTCAGGCACTTCTTCATCATCACCGAGACAGCCGGCAAGCCCCCCAACAGCACCGGCCGCAATCGTTCCAAGAACAACACGTCTCGTCGGATATTTTCTCTCACGAACGCGGTCAACCATACTCGTACTAGCCAGTATCACCACAAAGCCGCTCTGGTATATTCGTCGAATAGTTCTCACAGTGTGGTTTACCGTCTCGAAACGGCAACTGTCGCCACGGCCAATGAGCCAATCAACCACAGGAGAAGACCGACCGTACTCATAATCGGAGAGGCTTGCTGCAGGTCAGTCTGAACAGCAGTCGAGAGAACTGTCTCGAAAACAAGTCCCCGATAGGCACTGGTTGGTGAAACAGAAAGCACAGTCGTTAGCCATCCATCAGCAACGGTACCACCGGCAACCCCTCTCAGAATGAGCAAGTCAAGGCCAATAACAACCAGTGCAAGGACAACAAGCCCCAATACGAGTGCGCTTCGCTGGGTGCTTGCAAGCGCCGACGCCGCGATGGTCATCGCAAGGACAACCAACCCAAATATCACAGTCAGCCCAATAAACCTGACAAAGATAAGCGGCGAGTCAACTCCTTGATGGGTTGCCAGAAACGTCGGTGCGTCAGGTGATGTCGTTGCGAGGTAGATACCGATAATCACCAACGGAACGGTCAACAGGACGGTGAGAGCGATTGCTCGACCAATGAATACGCCGATGATATACCGCGAGACAGAGAGTGGATAGGTTGCAAGCACATCCAACTCTCCACGGGTAGAATCTGAGATTATTGTCCGATAGCCAAGCGCAACCGCAACGGCAGGGACGAGAAACTCCATCGGCAATAGGAGGTCTACTGCTGTCGGCAGATAATCCGGTTCCGCGTTGCTTACAAACACGATGCCGAAGGTAACCAGCACCACACCCATCAACAGGGCAAGCGTTGAGCGAGCACGGATAACCGACACAACCTCCCGAGCAGCGATTGCTTGAATCTTGTTACTCATCGTATCCCTCCGTATTGCAGTTATTCATCGTCCACCCCCAGAACGGCGACTTGGTCATCCGGTTTTTCGATGGTGACATCGAACACCTCCCAAAGGGATTCGGCCCCGTGAGCACGACAGAGCTCAGCAGGACTGCCAGTATCGACGACGGAGCCACCATCGAGGACGATAACGTGGTCTGCCCACTGCTCGACCAACGCAAGGTCGTGAGAGCTACAAATGACTGCTGTGCCGTCGTTTGCGAGTTCATGAGCAACCTCAAAGGTTCGCTTTCGCATGGTTGGGTCAAGTCCACTTCCTGGTTCGTCCAGCACGACAACTGGTGGATTACCAACAGTCGCCTGTGCGAGCCCAAGCAACCGTGTCATCCCACCGGAAAGCGCTTCGACACGTCTATCAGCCGCATCTCGGAGACCGACACGGGAAAGGAGTTCCTCTGGGTCGTCATCGACGAGTGCAGTGTAGAACTCAAGCGTTTCGAGCGTGCTGAACTGCGGTCGAAATGATGGTCGTTGTGGGAGATAGCCAATTTCACGCTCTGCGTCTGGGCCGAGATACTGAACAGCCCCCTCTGCTGGCGATAAGAGACCAGCCAGTGTTTTCAACAGCGTCGTCTTGCCCGAGCCGTTTGGCCCAACAACGGCGGTCAGACTTCCGGAGTCGATGGTAACGGATACTTCGGAAAGGACAGAGACGGACCCGTACGATTGTGAGAGTTGCTCTGAGACAAGCACTGTCTCACTGTCGGCTTTGGAAACAGCTTGTGATTCGCTCATCGGTGAAACACCCCAGTCCAGTGACTGCAGTCACCGGAAAATGTGTTTTGGGGAGACTGTTGGTGAATGGTTCTACTCATCATATTCCTCTTCAAGTTCAGCGATGATTTCCGGGTTGACTGGTTCAGACAACGGAGCAGTGTCAATAATATTCCCTTCACGCATCCCTGGAGTGGTATCACGGAGTGCATCGAGTGTCGTTGCTGCCGGCGACGCAGAAAGCGTCACAGCGCCAGGTGTGGTGAGGAGGCCGCTTTCGACAGGGTCAGACGGTGAATAGCGTTCTTGCCCAGGTCGGACGACCGCACCATCCCAGTAGTTACCAACGCCCTCATGTGTCCATATCAACAGCGGACCAGTACTTGGGTCGGCAGGGACATCATTGTTGATGATATCATTTTCGACGACGCGGTTGCTTGGGCGAATCGAAGAAGCCCTGAATCCCATATCGTTACCGTAAACGACGTTTCGTTCGTAAAGTGAGTTACTGGCACCTGTTGAGATTCCACGTTCGTTATCGACAACTACGTTCTCGGCTATATAGCTCCGTGAACCCGCAGGAAGGATGCCAGCCGTTGCATTACGAACATCATTGCCAACGACAGCGTTCCCAGCGGGGTCGGTCATGATTGTGATGCCGGCACTCTCCTGACCGAAAACTGTGTTATCCGCAATTAACGAGTCGGACGTGTGCATGAAATGGATGCCAAACCGATTGTCAGTCAGCGTATTGTTACGGATAACTGTCTCGTGTGAGCGGTGAAGATAGATGCTATCTCGCCCATCAGTAATTGTTGAGTCCTGGATAACTGTTGGTGAGCGCATCGCCATCACGCCCATGAATCCCTCGGTCCACTGTTCATGTCCATCAATATCGACGTTCTCGACAACGCTTGTGTCCACATCACGGAGAAGGACGCCATTTGTGGGCGTTGTGATATCCACATCATCGATATAAACGGTAGTTGTCTCAACGGCCGCTATGCCTGCATCGCCGTGTCCATACCCTGCTTCAACCCGCTCATCCCAGTCGCTATTTTCGTCTGCACCATCAACTTCGTCCTCGCCCTCAGCACCGTTGCTTCTCTCGTCGTGTTCGGGCACTTCAGTAGCCCCCTCTTCAGGCGGGTCAGTATTCTCACCGACTCCCGATATCGAAAGCCCTGTGACCGCGACGCCCTTTGCGTTAATCTCGATAACAGAACCGTTCCCGTTACCAATGACAGTCGCATCTGGTCCAGCGAGCGTTACGCTCCGGTCAATTGTTGGATTCTCTTCGTATATTCCGTTTGATACGAACACTGTGGTCTCTTCAGGTGCATGGTCAAGTCCCTCCTGGATTGTTTCCATAAACTTGAGGTCCCCATCAGCAACCGAGAGGTTGGCCTCCTCAACCACCGACGCGTTCCCATCGCCGATGATAACGCTAACTGGGCGGTCGCTAAGTGACCGGTGTTCCTCAACGGACGCGTCGGCAGACTGCTTTAAGTCAGTAACTCCATCCCGGACAACCGTTGCATCATCTATATCGAAGGAATGTTGCTGGAGTATCTCCCAGTCAACCACTTCACCACCGTACGTGGAAACAAAGTCCTCAGCCTCGCTTTGGTCACTGAACGGAACCGCAGTGTGTCCGGTTGGTGTCCGAGCATCGCTTTCGATAACGAAAGCAGCTTCTTCGGCATCGACCCACGGTTGCTCGTCATCCGTTTCGAGATACCCTTCCTCAGAGAGGGAAAGGTCACTCTCCGAAAAATCACTCACATAGATGGTCACTGGATAGCCAAATTGCTGTTGATGACCGTCTTGCTGGAGGGAATCTATCGCATGTTCAACCCCGTGATAGCCGACAATGAACTGGTACTGGGAATAGAAAATTTGTGCACGAGGGACAACTTGTCCACGTTCTTCAAGACCGTACTGTGCCTCGCTTGCAATTCCGGCAGTCGTCGCTTCGTCGAACGGTACTGGCTCCGGCTCTGCGGTGTCTGTATCGACAGCAAACGAGACTGCCACACCAGCAAACCCAACCAGGCAGACGAAAATAACTGCGTACCGAACTGCGTTACTGGTTGCTAATGCACCTACGGTCGTCACTACAAAGTTGTATTCGTTGGACAGTCTTAGCTGGACTGGTACGGTTGCCGAATGGAGGCACGAAAATAATCACGACAATCAATTATGAATACCAGTCCTAGAGAAATCCTCCAGTCTCACTGCCACCGCCGAGAAGTTGGTCGGTCAGCCGGGCGAACCGGTCAGCAAGCCGGTCGGATGGACGTGGCTCGATTTCACGCAGAAGTCGATAGACGGTGTCTGGTTCAATCAGCTCAACGACAAACTGTTCGTTCCCGCTTTTGTCGGTGAGTGTCTTTTTTTCAACGATATCACGTTCAACGAGGTTAGAAAGATGCCACTCCACGGTGCTCCGTGCCAACCCAAGCCTCTCCGTTAATTTAGCTGGTGGCTTCTGATTATCTTCAAGCAGCGTAAGTACGATCTCTCTCGTCGTTTCTCGACGGAGGAGGGCAATGACACCGCGTTCCCAGGCGGTGTATGTTGGTGGATAGTAGTGGGTTCGACCGCAGATTTCCTCGCTTGTGAGCTCCTGTGCACGAAGGAGGCGTTTGATATGATGCTGGGTCTGTCCAGTTGCGATATCCAACTGCCGACTGATTTCATTGAAGTGAATGCCGGGATTACGGCACACACAATCGCGGACGGCGGCGCGGGTATCTGACACGAATTGGTCACCTACTGAAGGCTATGGGATGGGGCATATAAATTCCCGCTGTTCTCAGGGTGGATATTCCCACAGACCCAATGGTAGGTCAGTGATTTCATAAACGGTTGTCTCATAGATGTAGTCGATGACTGGCCTTCAGGCGGGCAACGTAGTCGGGCATACCTCGGGAGTTGAGGAGTCACTGTTGTTACTCAGCGTTATTATTTTAGCAGGCATCGGGACCGGAATTTTGTTTGTCGGAAGTCTCCTCGCCGCATGGCAACGGAAGGAAGTTCGGTATCTCCTGATTTCCGCAGCAGTTGGCGCGTTATTTTTCCGTTCGTTTGTTGGGATTGGAACAGTGTACGGCATCGTTCCGATGACGACGCATCATTTCGTCGAACACAGTCTTGATTTCCTCATCGCAGCGCTTGTGTTGTATGCAGTCTATCGGAGCAAACCACGCCGCTCCGAGCAGTCGTTCGATATCGATAACGAATCTTCGCCGTGAGAGCTTTGACACGCGATTCGGAGTGTATACCAAACTCCTCCCAGCGGATTACAAGGAGTATACATTCTGTGCGTGGCGACAGTATAACTATCGTCATAAGGCTATCATGAGTCAGTCACATACGCCCGTTTGGGTTCATTCGTCGGCTGTACCAGAGCCTACATTTAGAAGTAATCCCACTACGGGACTGTATGAAGCAAAACCGGCAATTTGTTAATCGGCGCGATGTCCTCGGAACCGTTGGCGCAGGGACGGTTCTTGCACTCGCTGGCTGTGTTGGAAGCGATGATGATACAGACGAGCCAGATGAGAATGGCGATGGCTCCGTTGATGATGCCGAAGAGGGACCAACGGAGCTCAGCGAACCAACGGAGTTCCCCGAAGGCGAGGAATGTGCAGTTTGTAATATGATCACCGAGGAGTATCCAGAGTGGAATGCCCAACTGGTCAAAGCTGACGAAACAAGGGTGTATTTCTGTTCCTCTGGCTGTCTGTTGGCGTACTTCACAGACCCAGAGCACTTTGGTGGAGAGGATGAGACAGTTGAGGCCCTCTGGGTGACAGATTACGATACTGGCGAACTCATCGATGGGATGGAGGCGTACTATGTGCGGGTCAAAGAGCCGGGTCACATCGATGATATCATGATGATGAACCCGACGCCATTCGAGAGCCGTGAGGCAGCAGAATCACTTATCGACGAGCTGAACGGAGAATACGACGGAGCATACGACCTTGATGAGGATGTCATCACATTCGATGACTTTGACCGTGAGCTTGCAACGCACTATCGGGCAGACCTCCTGAACGGAGATAATGGTGGCCACTGATATATGGACGAGAACCCGCTGACGTCACCCTCCGTTAGTTTTCCCGGTGTCTCCCCGGTCAAATAAACCTCCACCTCATGGAAACGAGCAGCACTGTTCTGTTCCCAATGACATACTTGACTAACTGAACGCATCTTCTCTCATCCCGATCATTCTCAGCTTTTCGAGCTGAAACCCTATTCAGTTAGGCATTATTTACACTCTAAACCAAACAAGATAGGTATAAATGGGATAATGGGTGGGTACCATGATTAATATATGTCAAAACCAACTCACCGAAGTAGTCCCGATGGCTCTAAATCGGCTGACCTTCCAGCCGCAATGGCAAACCTCACATCGTCAATCGACCAACTGAGAGAATCGATGGCGATAGCAGCAGACGGATTCGATGCGAT
>LKNH01000072.1 GCA_001564135.1 Halobacteriaceae archaeon Tc-Br11_E2g27
GGCACCGGAGAGCATCGACACGCCAGTTCGGAGCGCAGCCATCGGGCGCTCGCCAGCGTCCGCCAGCGCAGCGAGCATCTCGATAACGCTGTCGTCGATAGCGCGTTCGGTGGACATCGAGTCAGCAAACTCGGTAAGTTCGTCCTCCGTCGGAAGGTCGCCGTTCCACAGCAGGTAGAGCACCTCTTCGTAGGTTGCTCCTTCGGCAAGGTCGTCAATATCGTAACCACGGTAAATCAGTCGGCCGGCATCTCCGTCGATAGCACTAAGCTCGGATTCGGCGACGGTCACTCCCTCCAGACCTTTGCTGATATCGTCAGGCATGATACTAGCACTTGCCAAGGGGGCGGGATAAATCATTATAATCACGTCCGAAACCTTACGGAATTCCAATACAAATTCTCCCTAAGACACTACTGAAGTCCTTGTATTCCTGATATGAGAAAACATCACACAGCAGATAATCGAACCGCTAAAGATGATGGAACTGGCACGTTGAAGTAATGAAGAGTCTGGGTACGGCGCGTGCTGCACCCGGTGAATTAGACACCGGTTGGCTTGCTGTCGGAGAAGGAAGACACGGCGATACCGCTCGTCTTCCCGTTGCGGTTATCAACGGTGCAACCGAGGGAGAGACCCTTTATTTGCAGGCTGCGAGCGACGGCGACGAACTCAACGGCGTTGGCGTCATCAGACAGGTCGTTCCCCAGATTGAACCGGAGGAACTCGCCGGGACGCTTCTCATCGTTGGCATCGCAAACATCTTCGGCTTTGAGCGTGCCGAACACCGAAACCCGATTGACGATACGAAACTCAACCGAACCTATCCCGGTGACGAGGATGGGACATCGACGGAGCGAATCGCTGCGGCGACCTTCGGAGCTGCACAAAAAGCGGATTATATCCTGGACTTACACCAGGGGTCAACCTCGCGGATGATAAACGAGGTGCGCGTCCGGTGCGGGAAACGGCACCGACTCCACAGCGACTGTCTCGAACTCGCGAAAGTCTTTGGCTGTGGCCACGTGCTCGACCAGAAAGGACCGGAGGGGCAACTGGCCCGCGTCGGTCCGGATGAGGGCATCCCGACAATCGACCCCGAGCTGGGCGGGGCCGTCGGTCTCGACAAAGAAAGCGTCCGTCTTGGTGTGGAAGGCGTGTTCAACGTCCTCCAGTACTATGATTTCCTACCAGGCACAGTCAAACCACCCCGGCAAACACGAGCGCGCGGGTTCAAACAGTATGGTTCACCAGTCGGCGGTCTCGTCGATTTCAAAGTCGAACTCGGCGAGCGAGTGTCACCAGACACAACGCTGTTTACGGTAACAGATGTCTTCGGTGAGGTGAAAGCAACGGTCACCGCAGACTCCACAGGAATTTTCTGGCGAACTCGACGGTTGCCACAGGTCGCAAGCGGTGAGTATGTCTGTTCGGTCGGGACATCTGTCGATTCCTATTAAGATTGAACGGCGCAAGAAGGTATTTATTGCACCACTCCTGAAGAGTCCACATGGCCCCCACAACCAGACGAACAGCGTTGCTCGCGCTCGTCCTCGCTGTCTCGCTCCTCCTTGCAGGATGTACGACAGCCATCAACGGAGACGATGACGGCACTGATACCGAGCTGGATGATGCCGACATTGACGAAAGTGACCTACAGGCAGCGGCAGTCGAAGCGATGGAAGACGTTGAGACGGCTACCGTTGCTCACGAGATGACGATGAGCCTCGATGGAGAGCAACTGTTCGACCTGTCGAGTAACGGCGTGGTTGATTACGAAGCCCAGGAAATGGAGCTCATGACCGTGATGGATGACCCAATGATGGGTGAACAGGAGATTCCCCAGTATGTCATCGGAGACACGATGTACATGGAATTCGAGGGTGACTGGGTGAAAGAAAACGTGAGCAGTGAGAACTTCTGGGAGAACGAGGAGCTAACACAGCAACAGGAAGTGCTTGAGGAGGCTGACCTCGATATCCAGGGGGAGAAAGAAACCGATGACGGACACGAAGTGTACGTCGTCAACATGAGCGTTGACGAAGAGACGATGGAATCAATCGTCGAAGATGAATTCGGCGAACAAGAACCAGCGATGCCCGGTGAGGAAATCGAATTCGGCGAGATATCCGTGACACAACATATCGATACGGAGAGTTCACATATCCGTTTTGCCGAGATGGAGTTTGAGATAACCGCTGCCGGTCAAACGGTGACGATGGAGATGACCGTCGAAACCAGCGATATCAACGAGCCGGTTGACATTGAACTGCCGGAAGAAGCAGAAGACGCGACGACACAGCCCGCAAATCCATTCTAAATGAAATAGCGCTCTTTGCTGAGCTCCATAAAAGAAGGCTAGCAGATGCGCCCAAACGTATTTGCGATGGTCGGGTGAGTCTTTCAGTATGCGAGTAGTGCCGGAGACGGCATTCGATGATGGGGAACCAGCAGTTGGGACGTATCGAGGGCGGTTAGGAGACACATCGTTACAGCTAGCAGAACGAAACGTACCGTGGCTACGACAAGCGCTCAGCGAGAAGCGCTGGCAGTGGTTTTCGGCATTCGGTGAGGAGTGTGCTGTCGGTGGCGCGCTCGTCGATGGTGGCTTTTTTGCAACCGGTTTTGTCTGGGTCTTCGACCGACAGAGAGGAGAGTTGATTGTCGATGAGGATGTTGTCATTCCATCACCATGCCTGCATGTGAGTTCGTATCCGACCGTCGGCGTTATTGCGACACTTTCGGTCCCTGGGTACCACCTACAGGTTGAGCGGGAACGGGAGACGCTCGTTGTTTCCGGGGAGTTTTGGGGAACCTCCATCTCGCTGGCTTTCGAGCCAACCGACAGCACCGCTGTGACCGCAATCTGTCCAGTCTCGGAACGGGAGGGTGGCATCAACATCACACAGAAAGAGCCTGCTGTGCCTGTCCGTGGAACAGTCACAACGAAAAGTGACAACAGGCAATTCACCATTGGCGGGACCGGATTTCTCGATTATAGCCACGGCCTGCTGGGACGCGAAACGCGCTGGGACTGGGCGTTTCTCAGCGGCGAAACCGCGACTGGAAAGTCGGTTGCGTGTAACCTCGTGGCCCGGTTCAACGACGGTATCGAGAACGTCATTTGGGAAGCGAGAGAACCACGTGCTGTCGGCACCGCTGAGATAATCGAACCGGACACTCCTGGTGGGGACTGGCAAATATCGACAGCATGTGGGACCGTTGATGTCAGACTCGCTCCGGAGGGTGCTCGGAGTCAAGATGTGAATATTGGCCTCGTTCGCTCGCGCTATCACCAGCCACTTGGAACCTGGGAAGGAACGATTGCCGGTCATGAGTGCTCGGGCGTTGGCGTAACAGAAACGCATCTGACCCGATGGTGAGCCGACTGTGGGCGAAACAGCCCATCGGCTGCAGTCGCCATGCCTAAGCCACTGGGGCGTCGAATCCAGCGTATGACAGGGGTGGCACAGGCGTTCGTTCCCGGACACATTACCGGGTTTTTTACCACACATAGGGACGCCGACCCGACGAAGACTGGTTCTCAGGGCGGTGGCGTCTGTCTCTCGGATGGCGTCACGGTGACCGTTGAACCGGCAGCAGAACCGCAGGTACTCCTCAACGACGAGCCGCTCGATATTGGCGCGGTGACTCGCGTCCTCGACACGTTACAGGTAAACGCGACCGTTCGTGGGGAGACACCGCTCCCGCTAGGTTCCGGCTTTGGCGTGTCGGGTGCAATGGCGCTCGGAACCGCATTCGCGGCGAACGCCGCATTCGACCGACAACTCTCGGCAAACGAACTAACCACAATTGCTCACGGAGCGGAGGTGCAGGCCGGCACTGGCCTCGGGGATGTGGTTGCACAGGCCCGCGGCGGCGTTCCAATTCGACTGGAACCGGGTGGCCCACAGCACAACTATCTCGACGGAATTCCGGCAACTGCTCGTATCGAATACCACGTCCTCGGCGGCCTCTCGACGGATGATGTTCTGGGCGGGGATACGACCGATATCACGGCTGCCGGGAAACAGGCACTCTCCCAGGTGGTCAAAGAGCCGACGCTCCCGTCGTTTATGCAAGCCTCACGGAGCTTCTCGCGGGAGTCAGGGTTACTTACAGATGAGGTACAGTCAGTTATTTCCGACGTAGCACAGGCGGACGGCGACGCTGCGATGGCAATGCTCGGCGAGACTATCTTTGCGCTTGGGACAGGTCTGTCGGATGCTGGCTACGACCCACGCGTCTGTGAGGTTCACCACCCCGGAGCAATGATGACCCAACCATAGGTGAAACACAAACCCGACGGATTTTCATCGCTCGACTGAAACGCTACGAGCATGGACACCGACGAGATACCGGAAACCCATCCCCGGTACGAATCGCTGATTACTCGACACCGAATCGAGGATGGGGTTGAGAAAGGGATTACCAGCCGACAGGGACTGATTGCACAGGGGCGCGGAGAGGCGTTTGATTATCTAATTGGTGAGCAGACGATTCCAAGCGCGGATGAAGCCGCCAAAGTCGCCGCAGCATACCTGTTGTTAGCGGACAATCCCGTGTTATCGGTCAACGGGAACGTGGCTGCGCTCGTCCCCGGCGAGATAGGAGAACTGGCGGACGCGACCGGTGCAGCTATCGAGATTAACCTGTTCAATCGGACTGAAGAGCGTATCGAGCGCATCGCAGACCACCTCGAAGAACACGGCGTGACGGGGGTCAAAGGCCTCAAAGCGGACGAGCGGATTCCCGGTCTGGACCACGAACGGGCGAAAGTCGACAGCGACGGCATCTTCACTGCCGACGTGGTGCTGGTTCCGCTGGAAGATGGTGACCGAGCGGAGGCCCTCGCCGAGATGGGGAAGACGGAACTCGTCATCGACCTCAACCCGCGTTCCCGGTCTGCAGAGTCAGCAACAGTACCGATAGTGGATAACATCATCCGCGCCGTTCCAAACATTACAGCACATGCTCAGGAACTCGACGGACGGACGCCTGCTGAACTACGAGAGTACTGTGAACAGTTCGATGCGGAAGCAGCACGGACTGCCGCGGAAAAACAGATACGGTCGGGCGACCTGGACTGACCAGCAACGGGAGATGACCAGGCAGGATAAACAGACAGACAATCCGAGTATTTACACACAATGAAACCGATACATGAGCTATGAGTCTCGAAGTCGATGTGCGGAAACTGGAGCTTTTTAATAAGGTCTCAAAGGAGGGGTCACGCAAGGTAGCGGAAAGCCTGAGTCAGATGTCCGGAATGGACGCGGAGATTCAGGTGGCAAAAATCAACTTGTTGCATATGGAGGATGTCAAAACCCACATTGGGGACCAGGTTGAGGTCGGTATTCACGTCGAACTTACTGATTCTCCCTACGGCTATGTGCTTTTCTTGCTTGACCCACGTGATAGCAAGCGTCTCGCACAATCGATGATTCCAGGTGGCAATGACGACAACTCGGATGGTTTTACCGCGATGGAGCGCTCAGCAATCCAGGAGATTGGTAACATCATGACTTCCGGATATATCGACGGCTGGGCGAACGTCCTTGATACCTCAATCGGGATGGGAACGCCGACGTTTACGTACGGACCAAGCCATGAGATTATCGAGCAGATGGGGGGGTGGCCGGATGACGAACTCGCCTTTGTTCTCGACTCACAGATTCATGCTTCCGGAACCGACATCGACCTGAAAGTCTATACGTTCCCAAAACTCGTCGAACTCGTCGAGTTAGTCAGACAGATTGACGTCGAAACGGATGTCAAATCCGACACAGTTCCCGACGAGAGTCTTACCAGCAATTAACCAGACGGCCCATCGACTTCAGGCATGCGGACAGGAAACGTGAGCAATCGAAAACGGCGAATAGCGGCGACTATTCCCCCGAAAATTTAAGTTGGAGCAGAACCAACAGAATACTACCCAGAGGCGTTTTTCGGGTCACAAGCCCGATTGAGTCCCATCATGACTGACACCACGACGCGACGGTACGCGCGCGAATCAGAGGAACAAACCAAAGAGCAGTCCAGCGAGAGTGAAAAAGAGCATGTGGACTGCCCAGAGTGCGGTGGCAAGCTTACGTCCGACGCAGAACACGGCGAAACAGTCTGTCGAGAGTGTGGGTTAGTCGTCGAGGAAGACGAGATTGACCCCGGTCCGGAGTGGCGGGCATTCGACTCGCGGGAGAAAGATAAAAAGTCCAGAGTCGGTGCGCCCACGACGAACATGATGCACGATAAGGGGCTCTCGACGAATATCGGCTGGCAGGATAAGGATGCATACGGAAATGCACTCTCCAGCCGTCAGCGCGAAAAGATGCAGCGCCTGCGCACCTGGAACGAACGATTCAGAACGCGAGACTCCAAAGAGCGAAATCTCAAACAGGCGCTCGGCGAGATTGACCGGATGGCAAGCGCGCTTGGACTCCCGGAGAACGTCCGCGAGACGGCAAGCGTCATCTACCGCCGTGCGCTCGAAGATGACCTGCTCCCCGGTCGCTCCATCGAAGGGGTTGCAACCTCCGCACTGTATGCGGCTGCCCGCCAAGCAGGCACGCCCCGGTCGCTCGATGAGTTGACCAACGTCTCCCGCGTCGAAAAAGACGAGATTGCACGGACCTACCGGTATGTCGTCCGTGAACTCGAACTTGAAATTCGGCCTGCAGACCCTGAAAGCTACGTCCCGCGGTTCGCAAGCGACCTCAACCTGTCAGAAGAAGTCGAGCGGCGTGCCCGGAAACTGCTCCAGAACGCAAAAGAACAGGGTGTCCACTCGGGCAAATCACCCGTTGGACTGGCTGCCGCAGCAGTCTACGCGGCGTCCTTGCTGACTAACGAGAAAGTTACACAGAGCGAGGTGAGCGAGGTCGCAAATATCTCCGAGGTAACCATTCGGAACCGGTATCACGAACTGCTCGAAGCCGAAGAGCATATTCCGGACAGATAAACAGGGCTCTTTTCAGTAGTTGGTGAAACAGACACCCGGCAGTCGGTTGCTTTTCGCTGTATTAGCTATGGCGATAATACAATACTATCCAGATGCACATAAATAGCGTAATTTTCGAACGATTATAACCGAATTTAACCGTTACATTGATACCCGATACCACCCTACCATGTGAGTGTTAACCAATGTCTATGGGAGCATACGACGAGGCCGAACACGAGCGTCGTGAGCGAAAGACGAGCACGGTCGATGCGGATTTCGATGACCAGCGAAACGAGTACGAAGGGCGTGTCGAATATGAAGGCGGAGATTCGACTGAAGAACTCCTCGACCAGTTTAAAGAGATTCAGACCTCCTAACTTCGTGTGGGCGAGTCCATTGTGCGAACGCTACCGAGTAGATGAGCGCCCGCAGTAACCAACACCACGGCAAGAACGTGCCCGACCAGTGCAACAAGCAATACCGGATGGTCGAATAAAAACGGAACAAACGCAAGTTGCAGTAAGCCAAACGCCGCTGTCAGTCGGTCGGTTTTGTGGAGGTGTTCCTGGACGCCTGCTGGAAACTGATACCGTGTGCTTCGCCAGAGAGCCGTCACCCCGGCCCACCAACTGGCGCTCACACGATAGCAGACGTCCCAGACAATGAGCAACCCCACAGCGACGGCCAGCACAGGCGGTTCGGTCCCAAACAGCGATTCAAGTAACGGCGTTTCGTTGTGGGCCGGGTCAAACACGAACAGGTAGGTAACGAAGCCAACGAACGTAAAGACGGAAAGCACCGTTGCCACGTTCGACCCAAACACCAGCCGCCGGTACGCATCCGGTAAGCGGTCATCGCGAAGCTCTCTCGCAATAAAGACCATCTGTGCGCTGCCGACGGTAGCAACCACTACAGCAACAGTTCCAGCAAGCGCCGCGGTGGGTAAGCCATAGACCCATGCAAGAAGTAACACAGCCGTCTGGAATCCGAGAAACTGCACGAGCAGTGCCCGACGAAGACCAAGGTTGAGACCAGGAATTGCACCGATAATCCCCTCATATACCCACGTTTCGCCGTACTCTGGTTGGTTCATTTCACCTGCTCGTCCGTTCGCCGCCCAGCAGTATCCGTCGTTCGGTGTTCGGCCAGCGCACGTTCGACGGCCACATCAAACGGCGTTAACTCGATATCGATATACTCGGTTATTCGGTCATCCTGAACGATAACAGGGTTTGCCAGTCCATCGATGAGCGGACGAGCAACCCGCCAGTCAACGTTCGTCACCAATCCAACCCAGTACGACGAAAGCTGGGGTGTCAAAAGCGGTAGCGGGACGATTATCGGGGTTCGTTTTCCCGAAACACGCGCAGTCCGACGGAGCATTTCCGCGTACGTGAGAACATCCGGGCCGCCGATTTCGTAGGTTCCCGGTGGTAACGAACGAGCCTCACGGAGATAGGTAATCACATCGCTCACAGCGATTGGTTGACACTCGTTTCTGACCCACCGCGGTGTCGTCATGACGGGGAGCCGACGGATGAGTTGTCTGACCATCTCGAAGCCCGCAGAGCCGTCGCCGACGATGATTGCCGCCCGTAACGTAACGAGCTCGTAGGTTCCTCCGGCGAGAATTTCTTCTACCTCTCGGCGTGACTGTAGATGGTCGGACAGTTCGTCGCCCTCCTCGCCGAGGCCGCCAAGATAGACAAGTTGCGAAAGACCCGCCTCACTGGCTGCTCGAGCGACGTTGCGGGCTGCTTGGCGGTCACGGGCCTCGAAATCTGCACCGGCTTTCATCGAGTGGATGAGATAGTAGGCTGTTGTGACATCCGCAAACGCCTCCTCGAACTGACCGACATGAAGCACGTCCCCTTCGACGACCTCAACTGCATCCGGCCCATCGTATGCTGTCCGGTCACGGACGAGCACCCGGACGTCGTGACCATCCTGCAAAAGCGCCGGGACGAGACGACTGCCGACAAAACCGGTCGCACCAGTCACCAGAACCGTCATACTGTTGCTAAGGGGGCGTGACTTATACCGGTTGTCTCGACCAACAACTAGTAAAAGTCTGGAACGCGAATAGCTGGCTATGGACGATGTGGACAGCCAGGAGATGCCGGGCGTGCTTGTCGAGGAGTATCTTCAGCGCGAGCGCGGGACACGCGCGCTGCTCGATGACCTCGAAACGCTGTCCATCGAAGGGGAACACGAGCAACTCAGAGAGCGCATTCGAACATTTGCCGAACACAATCGAGAGGTATTCTTTACCGTCGCGCTGGCGCTGACGAACTCGAAACACTTTTTCGGTGATGTCGAAGCACAACTCGGTATCGGTCCGGCAGACAAACTACGGACGCTTGCAGAAACCTATCCGTCGCTTGCCGAACCGTTCAACCTGGTTCGGATGGAGGTCTCGAATGACCGCTATAACCCGATTACTGGGCTCGATGTGACGACGACCTATAACCGAGAAGAGGAGACACCACTCGTTGGTTACACGGCCCATTCGGGAGAGCTTGGGTTGTATGACTTTCGCGGCTCCCCGCAAGAAGTGTTACAAACGGCGGGCTATCTCGTACAGGCGACCAACGAGTCGCTCGAAGCGTCGCTCGAACAGAATCACTCCGTCAATACGGATGAGCTCAGCGGATTGATTGACCGCCACGAACATCTGGAATCCGAACTCAACGCGTTACGGGACAATATCGACGAACTCCGACGCAAACCGGTTGGCGACGAGTAACAATCCGTGACCGGGAGTCGCCGTCTTATCGGAGCGGCCAGTACTCTTCCTCACGCTGTTCGAGTTCCGTTTCGACCCCATCGGCGAGTCGGTACTGGTCGCCCTCACAGACGACAAGTCCCTCTCGTTCGAGATGCGTAAGATGAGCATATGACTCACCGGGTCCGTGCAGGATATGAATGTGTTCGAGCTCGCCAAAGAGCGTCGCGCTTACCTCCCATGTCGTACTCGGTCCAAGCTGTGAGAGTGCATCAAGGACGCGCCACGCGCGTTCTTCGTGGTGGTGGATAATATATTCGGCACGGGCACTCGGGTCAGCAATGACGTCGCGGTGTCCGGGCCAGGCATGGTCGTAATCGGCAGTTGCAATGTGTTGGAGCGTTTCGAGATAGCTCTCAAGCGGCCGCTCGACGCGAACGTCCGCCCCACCGACATTTGGCGTATACTGTGGCAAGAGCGCATCGCCCGTGAAAGCGTCGTCGTGTCCATCGATAGTCGTTTCATAGAGAGAGAGCCCAGCGGCGTGACCGGGAGCATGCACGGCACGAATTGTCCGATCGTTTACCGTAAACGTCTCACCGTCCTGTATCGGCGTGATGTCGACTGGGTTGTCCTGATAGGGAACGCTCGCGAAGATATCTTCGAGCACCTGTTGTTCCTGGTCTGGCATCCCCCAGTGGTCAA
>LKNH01000073.1 GCA_001564135.1 Halobacteriaceae archaeon Tc-Br11_E2g27
CCTCTCGCGAGAGGGTTCTGACAGTGACTGGGTATCACGACTGGAGGCATTCCCAGGAATTGACACGGAAGATAGAGCAGTCAAGCTCCTTGTGAATATGGTGACTGGGAGTTCATTTTTCGCAAAGTGGACCGATATGTACGATGAAATAACACGGTTGCGAGACGAGCTTCCAGAGCCGTATTTCTTGTGGGTGTTCCTTCTCGATACCCACTTCCCCTTCCTGACGGACCGGCGCTACCGCAAAGAACAGTCGTTGTTTGAAATGTATTATAGTACGTACCGTTCGGAGCAGATTATGCGTGGGCGCGTAACAGGGGAAACGCTTCCAGAGAAGACACGAAAGTCAGTTCTGCGTGGCTACCGCGATACCATCCGCGCAGCCGATGCCTTCCTTGAGACGGTCGTAACTGACAGCACGGATGACCCAGCCATTATCCTTCATTCTGACCACGGCGAGTCGTTTGGCGAGCACGGTAATTATGGCCACCATCATCGGCAGTTGTACGACGAAAATATACACGTCCCATATGTTATCGCAAATGTCGACGAAACTGCCGAGGTCGTCAAGCCAGTTTCGCTAGCTTCAATCTATAATTCAGTTCAGGAGGTTGCGCGTACCGGGACAGTCACACCTGAAAAATATACCGCGGACTATGTAGTGTCAAAAAGTGAGTGTGGAACGAATCGCGCGGTGCGGGGGGAGCGATACAAATTTATCGAAGCGGATGACAAACAGTTACTCTTTGACCTCAGGGAAGACCCAGGCGAGGAAGAAAATATCGCTGACAGCCAATCAGACCTGAGAGAGACGCTTCAGCAACTAAGTTCACGGGAATCTGCTACTGAGGTCGAGTTACAAAAAGTCGGTACAGCAGCACATTTAGTGGCGGAGAACGGCCGGTTTTGATTGCTACTCATACGAAGTGGGGTTAGCAGTACTCACCGCTTTTGAGCGACAAGGTTCGTAATGATAGCCCGTTCAAGATTACTGAGACGCTGTGAAACTGCGGACTTACTAATACCGAGTTCTGACGCAAGGTCGCCAAGTGACACACGACGGGGAACATCATAGTAACCCATCTCAACGGCGAGTTTGGCAGCCTCCCACTGCGTTTCTGTAATTGTATCCACCTGCACCATCGACGGTCTATCAGCAGCCTGTGACATACTGTGGACCGTGATTTCGGAGTCATGGTCCTCCGATTCCGCAAGGCAGCGAAGCACCTGCTGTCCGAGTCGCTCATCGGAAAGCGAAATCGTCATTCTAAGTTCTGAATTATTAGTTGTTGACATGATTCTATTCTATCATACTGGAGTTGTGTTCAGGGGTTTGTTTGGCAAGTTCTTCCTCAACTGCTGCAACGGTACGGGACAAGACGGTGGTTGCCCAGCGATAAAACGGGTCATCGCTGGTCTGTTCCACCCGTTCCTGGAATGCCGGTATCCAATCCAGGTGCGTTTCCCAGAACGAGCGAACAGCTTCTAAATCGTCTGCTGTGAGCAACATACTCACAAATTCTAATAAGACAACGATGTGGTCTGGAGGATACCGGTCGGGAACGTCGATACCAGCCTCGGTTAACGTCCGCTGCATTGCGACCGCTGGCGGTCCAGAGAGGAGTTCCCTGTGTTGCCCATCGTGCCATTCTTTGTACACCGATTCGACTGGTGGTGCATACGGGCCATCATACGCCTCAAAGGTTCGGCGATAGCCAGCCCGTGCCGTTTGCAGGTCTTCTATTGGCGATGCTGGAGGAACGTCAATATCAAGTTGGGCGGTTCTCTGAGTGAGAGCCTCGGCAAACTCACCGTTGTTTACTGCCTCAACGAACGAGGCGTCAGGTTGCTCGAAGCACCGCGAGAGTATGACGAGAAGTTCCGACAGGGTCTCACTGTCAGCGATAGTGCCGCCCGGGTTTAGCGGTTGAGATTTTCTCATAGTGCGACCACCACCGGATTCTGCTCCGCTGCAAGTAACAGCAAGACACGGAGGATGAGGGCGCTCACGAAAAGGAGGCCGAACGAACCGATAAGTGCTGGCCCACCGAGTCGCTCAGCGCGTTCAGATAGCCGGTCTGTCAGGGCTGCAATCCCAACGACGAGTCCAGCAACAATACTCAAGATGAAACCTAGTGCGACCAGCCACACACCGACATACAATGCACCGCTTGTGAGTTCTGCGTGTGATGCCGCTGCAGCGGGTGCATCGCTCGTGGCAATCTCTTGCCAGCCGTATGTGATAAAGACCAAGCTGAGACCGGAGAAGAGGGCAACAATGATGGCGTATCCACCAAACACAGGACCAACCTCTCGCTCAAACAACATGGTAATTGCAAGCGTCGCACCGACACCAGCAGCAATGCCACTGGTGAGAAACGCCATCGGCAAGACAACGGACATATTCCAGAGTGGGACCGTTTCGACAATTGCAAGTTCGAAACCTGTGTAGATTGTGGCAAGCGCTAGAATGCTTCCAAATAGGTGAAGGCCTGCGAATACGGCCATTGGTGGTCGAACCGCATCAACGAGACTGTCAGCAAGTCCAAGTATCCCTATCTTGGCGAAAAGTACTCGTGGCCAGAGGCTTGCTCCGCTATCAGCTGCTGCGTCCTCGCCGAAAAGCTGCAAAAGTAAGCAGATAACCGAAAACACGGCGAGCAGCACAAGTATCCATGTCCCGATGGTAATCCAAGAACTAAAGTTCGTGAGATAGATTGGAAAGAGCACAGCTCGGGAGATAACAGCAAGGTGTGAGAGCACAGCAAGTCCAGCTATCGCTGCGCTCGCAACTGCGGTCATAAAGCCCCAGCGGGCGATTTCACTCTCTAAACAGCATGGTCCGGACTCACGACGAGACCGGATGTAACAGGCCGACGCCCCTGTGAGGTAGGCACCGCCAGCAACAGCTGCAAAGAACAGGTAAACTGGAATCGAGAGGTCCCAGTAATCGGCCGGGAGCCAGCGGGCGAAATCGGTCATCAACGGAATGAGTTCTCCTGTCATTGGTCTCACCCGTTAAGCCAATCGGCAGCCTGGTCTGTGTTATTTTCACGAACTGCTGCTGCCAGCTCCGCATCCTCATCGACTGGTTCAACCACAACTCGGCCGCCATAGGCATCGTTTTCGAACCGCACTGCAGCCTTTTCAGAGGCGTGGTCAAGGACCTCACTCCGCGGACCGGCTTTAATCGCATCACCGACACAGCTACTTTCACAGGCAGGCTGTAAGCCACCATCTTCGGGCCTTTCTTTCGGTGGTTGGTCATGGCCACTGCCCGGGCCCTGCCCGAGACACATATTACATTTTGACATTAACCCTTCGTCACCGTAGGTCGGTGCGCCGAACGGACAGGCCCATGCGCAGTAATGACAGCCGATACAGCGGTCGCGGTCGACCGTCACAATACCATCTTCCTCCCGTTTGGTGATCGCATTTGGTGGACAAACCGTCTCACACGGTGCATCGTGACAGTGCATACACGACATCGAGACGGGAAGTTGTTCGAACTCCGGATACTCACCGCGTGAGAGGTGAGTGACCGTTCGCCAGTCATCTGCATCCGGGTCACGGTCATGGCGCTGTTTACACGCAATCGAGCAGGCGTGACAGCCGATACAGCGGTTTGGATCGAAGTAGAACATCCATGGGTCTTCCATGGTCAGTCACCTCCGCTCCGAACCTCAGCAGCCATGTGTCTATCCACCTGCGACGAAATTGGGTCTGTCTGGCCATCGTGTACAATCATTGTGTTCATTCCCTCCTCATGGCTGTTGCCCGAACCAAATCCGAACTCGGCCGTAACAAAGCCGGGACGAGTGCGCTCGCTGACGTATGCCATCAACTCGCCCTCCCCAGCCGGTGTCTCAACGGTGACCATATCACCGGTTTCGATTCCTCGCTCGTCAGCATCCGACGGGTTCATCACCAGATAGTTACCCTCGTAGTCCTCCCCTGCAAGCCCGTGCTTTTTGGCATACTGCTGCCGGGGGTGGTCAAGCACCTGGTCCGCTCCGAAGGCGAAAAACACCGCTCTCGTATCGTAGAAGTGAAGCGGATACTCGTCGTCGGGTGCCTCTCCGAAGGTTCCCGGGGGAAGCCACTGTGGGCCCGTATGGATGTCAATCTCTTCGTACTGTGCGTCAAGCTCTGCAATCGACTGGGCGTAGCCTCCCTCCTCATCCAGGTCAAACTGGAATTTGCCCGTCGCTGTCGGGAACCCGTTTTCTTCCCACTGTTCGTATCCGAACTCATCGAGGATGACGTAATTTTGCTCAGCAATGTCGTCGAAGGAGTATTCAACGTTTGCCAGCATGTCCTCGTTGAATTCGGCTTCATCCTCCCAGGGGATGTAGTCGCCCCAACCCATCTCGTCAGCGATACCTTTCAGTATCTCAAAGCCAGGTTTCGAGTTCCCCTGTGGGGGGACAGCAGCTTTCGATGCCGTCATCCACGTCCGGTCGTGATACGCACTCCACGCTGGGGCGTAGTCGATGAGCGTGTCTTTTTCTAACTGAATAGCCTCTGGAAGGACGATATCTGCTCGCCGTGTGAGTTCGTTCCAGTAGGCATCAACAGTGATGACGAGGTCCATCTCGTCAAGTGCCTCCATCCACGCTTCGGTGTTCCCATCAGTCAGTGGATTGTCGTAATGGCAGTAGAGGCCGTTGATATGGCCGTTTTCGACCATCTCCGGAACTTGGTTGTGACCAATTCCGGTTGTGTGTCGGAACGGATACTCTTCGTACTCCTCGTACTGTCGCAGGGCCGGAACCTTGCCCTCAGCGTTGTTTGGTAAGTCGATGTCTCGGACTTCAAACGGGTCAGAGAAGGGTGGCCCACGCCAGAGTCGGAGCCCTCCGGGGCGGTCGATGTTGCCCACCAGCCCGTTCAATGCGAAGACAGCCTGTGAGGCCTTCTGTGATTCAGCGTACTGACCTACACCCGTCCAGAGCGCAATACCTGCAGCAGGTGCTGCTTCGGCGAAGTCGATAGCAATTTCACGGATTACCTCAGCGTCCAAGCCGGTTTCTTCCGCTGCCCATTCTGGGGTCTTATCAGCGACTTCCGCACGATACTGGTCGAACCCATGCGTCCACTCCTCGACGAACTCCTCGTCGTACAGTTCTTCTTCGATAATAACGTGACCCATTGCAAGCGCTAGCGCTCCGTCCGTGCGCGGTTCAATTGGAAGCCACGTATCGGCTTTTTGCGCAGTCGGCGTGTGCTGTGGGTCAACAACGACGAGCGTCGCACCGTTATCCAGCGCTTCCAACACTCCTTTGGGTTCCCATTGTCCTGCAAAGGATTCGAAGATATTACGACCCCAGGCAATGATATAATCGGAGTTCTGGTAATCTACAAAGCGCATATCTGTGCCGACACCCATCAGTCCGCCAGTTAAGTGTGGACCACCAAAGCAGACATGTCGACCACGGCCAATTCGTTCTGGAGTGCCGTAGAGATTCCCCCAGATTATTCCATGGAGGTCGGTGGTAGCCCAACTGGCCGCATTGAGAAGCGTCTCTGCACCATGTTCGTCATCGAATGCTTCTAATCGCTGTGCGGTATACTCAAACGCTTCATCCCAGCTCACTTGCTCAAGTTCGCCATCACGCCGAATGTGTGGCTCAGTGATGCGGTCAGGGTCGTGAGCTTTCTCCATCTCAGCGAGACCTTTTGGACACAGTGTCCCCTCCGTTTCTGGGCCCGCGCTTGCCCGTGGATGGCCATCAACACCCGTAATGTCAATGACCGTCTCATCCTTAACGGCGAGTTCTTGCCCGCACGCGTGGTGACACATCCAGCAGTTTCCGTAGGCCGTATCGGCGGCAGCGACGGAGGCAACTGGTGAGTCATCCGTGTCGAGCCACGAGAGACAGCCGCTCAGGCTCGCCATCGCGGCTGTTGCACCACTGGCTTGCAGGACCGTCCGACGGGTAAGTCCGAGTCCATCGTCTCCCTGTTGTGTATCAGTCATCGGTGACTCCCTCCGGTGGAACGTAGTCATCGCCAAATTCCTCCCGGAACTGTTCATCATACAGTTCGAAGAACTCCTCTCGAGTGAGTTCCCCATTCCACACTTTGCGGGCATCCTCACCAGCAAACTGTGCGAGTTCCTGGTCGTAGTCAGATTCTACTGGGGTTCGGTCCAGACTGTCAAGCAGTTCGTGGGGAGTATCGGGTTGTTGGGGCATGGTCTTCTCACATGTGAAGTTAGACCATATGCGGAGATTCCCCTCACGCTTAACTGTTAAGCCTTTATATACGACCGGAAAATCATTTGTCTAAGTGGCTACGAGTTCAGAATTATTTACGTGCGTTCCAGCACTCACAGGCACAGTTAAGCTGTCGGAAGACGTTCGCCGTAGCCCGTGTGAGGCGCTGTGATGCCGCCGATTTGCTAATGCCAAGGTCCTCAGCAAGCGCATCAATACCAACATCGGAATCAGAGTCGTAGTATCCAAGCTTTTTTGCTCGATGAGCAGCCTCTCGCTGTTTCATCGTCAGTTGGCTCAGGTCCAGTGAACACTCTTCTGTGTACTCTGTACGATCACTCCGAGTGAGAGACCGTAGCGAGACATCCTCACACCGTTCAGTCAGGTCAGCAACAAACGAGGAGACAGAGTCATCTTCAGTCAGGTACGTTTCCACGACAAATGAGCCTGTTTCGACTGAAAGATACCGTGGAATACAGCCATACTTGGAGAATATATCACGGGGACAATGTGAGCAAATAGACGAAGAAAACTGCTTTGTTCCTTCTTTGGTCCCAGTATCAGTGTGCTCCCTGACATCGATATCCGCGCGGCAACGATCATCCTCAAAGCGGACTTCAGCGTCTAAGATATCTCCATCAATCGTATCCATCACACATGGCCCACCCCGAGTGATTTCTAGCACGACTCGAACAGTTCGAGGTTCTGGGTCAATGGCACTGTCTTGACTAGCACTGCCCTCCCCTGCATTGTCGTGCGACGGATGTTTAGTATACATGATTTGTTCGATGGCAGGATTTTAGTAGTTTTCTTCCAGTATATTAACTTTCACGCGTATTCCTTTAAAAATATACTAAATTCTCAATTACTGATAACCAACAGCGAAATAACAGGCAGTGAGGTACGGCCGCTGGGCAATATTTTAACCAACAGATTACATTATAGAGAAGGTGTTGGTTAAGGTTGTCAGTATGGGGATTTTGGATCGGAGATGGTGCTTTCACTCAGAGAATCAGGAAGAAAGATAATAGGTTCAATTTGTGCAGACGTTACTCGACCGTGACGCTTTTTGCCAAATTGCGTGGTTTGTCGATTGGACGGTCAAGGAGCGATGCGATGTGGTAGGAAAGCAGTTGTAACTGAACGTTGGCCAGAATGCCAGAGAGTTCTGGACTTGTTGACGGAATCGTGAGTTGATCTGTGGCTCCATCGAACGTCACCGAACCGTCACCGATGACAACCACCGGCGCACCACGAGCGGCGACTTCACGAATTGTCCCTTGCATTCGGTCTTCATTTTCGCCTGTCGCAATTGCAAAGACTGGTGTCTCAGGTGTAACAAGAGCAAGCGGGCCATGTTTGAGTTCGCCAGCTGGGAATCCTTCTGCATGTTCATAGGAAATTTCTTTGAGTTTGAGAGCACCTTCGAGTGCTACCGGGTGCCCAGTTCCCCGGCCAACGAAAAAGTACGAGGGAGCATCCCGGTATTTATTTGCTAGTTCTTCAGCCTCGCTTTCGTTGAGCACCTGTTGAACTTTGTCCGGAAGCGTGGTGAGCTCCGATTGAATAGCTGGCAAGTCCTCTGGGTCATCCGAAAGAAATCCGGCAAATTGGGCGAGAGTTGTGACCTGCGAGGAAAACGTCTTCGTCGCAGCAACACCAATCTCCGGACCAGCCCGGATAAACATCGCCTCATCACATTCACGAGCGGCCGTTGACCCAATGACGTTCGTAATTGCGAGTGTTTTCTGCCCCCGAGCTTTGGCTTCTCGAAGCGCCTCAAGTGTATCTGCCGTTTCACCACTTTGTGTAACACCGATAACGAGCGTCTCTTCTCGAAGTGGCGGCGGGCTGGCAACAAACTCGCTAGCGAGCGAAGTCCGGGCTTCAATACCTCTGTCTGCGAGGAGTTGTTCTCCATACAGAGCGGCGTGATAAGACGTACCACAAGCGATGAACTGAACGGAGTCCACGTCCGCAATCAATTCAGGGTCAATTTCGTTTGCGGCTGTCCCCCCATCCGTCATTCGAGCATCTGTGAGAGCTCTCCCTCTGGTTGCCCGTTCGAGCGCTGTTGGCTGTTCATGAATTTCTTTGAGCATGTAGTGGTCAAAGCCACCCTTTTCGGCGCCCTCTGGTGACCATTCAACAGTATCTACCGTACGTGAGACTGGGTTTCCTTCTACATCGATCGTTTCGTATCCTGTTTCAGAGAGGATTGCAACATCCCCATCTTCGAGATAGATGACGTCTTCAGTGAACTCCAAAAAAGCGGGAACGTCACTGGCAAGGTAATAGCCGTCATCACCAATTCCAACGACAAGTGGTGAGCCAGAGCGAGCGGCATAGATTGTATCCTCCCCAGAGAGGACCATCGCAATCGCATAGCTTCCCTCAAGAGCGGTCAAGGTTTGTGTGAACGCTTCTTTCGGAGTCTTTCCTTCTGAGAGCTTTTCAGCGACGAGATGCGGGATTACTTCGGTATCTGTGTCGCTTGTGAACGTATGGCCGGCTTCAGTCAGCTGGACTCGGAGTTCGTTGTAGTTATCGATGATGCCGTTGTGGACGACAGCCACATCGTTTGAACAATCCGTGTGTGGATGCGCATTCGCATCGGAGGGTTCACCGTGAGTACTCCATCGAGTATGCCCAATTCCGGATGAGCCCTGAATGTCAAGACTTGAAATAGCCGCTTTGAGGGTGTTGACCTCGCCCTCTCGTTTGACAAGATCAACTCCACCGCCATTTTGGAGGGCCACCCCCGCAGAATCGTAGCCACGGTACTCAAGATTGTCAAGACCGATGAGGAGAGTCTCCATCGCATCTTGGTCCCCGACATACCCGATAATGCCACACATTAGGCAAACACCTCCAGAGCCCGCGACAGCGTGTGAGAGAGATCAGAACGTTGTTTGTATCCATGACGATGAGTGGTTACGTTACTCGTGCGATACTGAGACATGCGGCTGTTATTTTTACGAGAGAGTCTTTGTTATAGAGCTACTTGTAAATCGAGTTTTAGACCGAATATGTCACCTATCCAGAGACATACGTGAGTGTGGGTCTGCTAGCAGGCTCCAAGCAATGGTTTGAATGGAGGGCATACCCCTGACCGTTCGTTTGTAATATGGATTCGGGTCTACAGGATGTCTAACATAAATACGGAAAGTAGGATTATTCGATGCGAGTTCCCTGTTTTATTATTTCAGGTCTGTTTTTCACCGAGGAATACCTGAGACTCGTTGGTCCTTTCCGGAGGTGTCGATATCAGTTTCTCGTAAGTCGTCAACAAAGTCACCTGGCCTGTAAACGGTTCCATCAGCTTGACATGGAAAGACCCCCGCAAGCGAGTCGTCACAAAACACCCCGAGCGTGATATCAGGGGGTGTTACTGTTTGATATGATTCATCCGTAATCGAACTTTCGACAGTTCGCTCAGTGAAACCGCAAGCTTTCATGCCTCCAGTTCGCCATGTGCGAAGTTTCTCAACCAGTTCGACTAATTGGTCTGTTGTGTGATTTGATTCACAATTATCACAGAGACAGATATCGTCACCAAGCACGGTGAGTTCATACGTATCAATGTGTTCCCGTCTGGATGCCTTTTTGATGCTATCTAGTAGCTGATTTCTGTACGCATGCATTCCCGGTGTTGGCGAGACCGAACGAACGAAGATATGGATTTTTTGTGTTTGGCCTCGCTCTCTTTGCTGCTGGAATGTCCTCCACCATTGTGCAAGCGACGTCTCTTTTTGCTGTAGTCGTGTGTCTGAATGTGCCATTACGGATATCACCTACTTGAGTCCAGACCGCCACCACTGATAACTAACACAGACGGTTTAACAGTATACGAGTGACTTACCAGGCAAGTACATCTTGTACGAGGAACCTACCAACTAAATGTTACTGAATTAGCAATTGGTAGAACGCAACACCAGCAAGGAGAAGAGTATTGAGGAAAAAGAAGGTCAATCCGAGCGTGTGTGATGAAAGAAGCCATGAGATTGTAAGCCCAGAAAAACCGAGGGCAGCTATAATGAGATATACATAGGCCCATTTTTCAGGGTCCACCTGTGAACCTTCATGTGACTCACAAATC
>LKNH01000074.1 GCA_001564135.1 Halobacteriaceae archaeon Tc-Br11_E2g27
ATCGTCAATCAGGTCTCCAAGTCCGGCGCTTTCGAGCGAAAACCCGGCCACGAAAAAGAGTGAGAAGATGCCAGCCATTGGCACGCCAAGCAGGGGCTCTTCCTCGAAAAAGTCATCATCTCCATCGTCGGGCTCATCGCTGTCTTCATCATCATCCAGTTCCGAGAGCGCTGCAACATCCATGTATATTGCTGTTGCTTCGCCATCTTGCGCACTGACATATGTGTTGTACGCACCCGCAGCAGCGTCGTCATCATCGCCAAGACAGCCTGCAACTGCAACAACCGCTGCTGCACCGCTTAGTTGGAGGGCTCGCCGTCGGCTCAGTTGATTATCTGTCATATTAACATGCACCTACGAATCGGACAATAGTGTTTCGATTGCCAAACATTCTGCTCGCATCCTCACGGGTCGCCGACTGGCCCCTTATTCCTCGACGAAATCCGGTTCGACGCGCTTTTCCGCAACTTCGGCCTGCAAGTGTTCTTTGAACGTATCGAGGTCGACGTCGTTGCGCTCGTTCTCGAAGCGGTCACGGACCGACACGGTTCCGGCTTCCTGTTCGTTGTCTCCGACGACGAGAATATACGGCACGCGGTCGTCGTGGGCGTTCTGAATCTTGTTGCCGACTGTCCACGAACGGTCTTCAATTTCGACGCGGAATTCACCGAGTTCCCGGTTTTTGAGCATCTTGGAATAGCCGATGTTATCGTCGGAAACGGGGAGAATGCGGACCTGTTCGGGTGCGAGCCAGGTCGGGAAGTTACCGTTGAAATGCTCGATGATGACGCCCATGAACCGCTCAAACGAGCCGAGCAGGGCACGGTGGACCATCACCGGGCGGTGTTCGTCGTTGTCTTTCCCGACGTAGCTCAAATCAAGCCGTTCGGGGATGTTGAAATCAAGTTGGACCGTTCCGATGGTCCACTCGCGGCCGAGTGCATCCCGTGCATCCAGCCCGATTTTCGGCCCGTAGAAGGCGGCCTCGCCCTGCTCGACGTCGTATTCCAGCCCAAGTGATTCGAGCGAGTCACGAAGCGCCTGGGTTGCTTCCTCCCAGATTTCGTCGCTGCCGACTGCGTTATCGCCTTTCGTCTCCAGTTTGTAGATAATTTCGAGGTCAAAGAGGTCGTAGATTTCGTCGATAACGTCGAGGGTGGCGGTAATCTCCTCGGTAATCTGGTCGCGGCGGATGAACGCATGGCCATCGTCTTGGGTGAGGCCACGCACACGAAGCAACCCGGAGAGTTCGCCTGATTGTTCGTTCCGATAGACCGTTCCGAACTCCGAAAAGCGAATCGGGAGGTCTCGGTAGGAATACTGCCCCTCATCGAAGATATGGGCGTGGTTTGCACAGTTCATCGGTTTGAGGCCGTACTCGGTTTCGTCCTGTTCCCACGCGAACATCTCGCCTTCCTCCTTGAAGGCATCGTAATGGCCCGTTGGTTTCCAGAGTTTGGCTTTGTTCAGTTCGGGCGTCCAGACTTCATCATAGCCGAGGTCGTCGTTTTTGCTCCGGATGAAGTCCTCGAGCTCGCGGCGAATCGACATCCCGTTCGGGTGATAATGTGCACAGCCGGGGGAGTGGTCGGGGACCGAAAAGAGGTCCATCTCCTGACCGATTTTCCGGTGGTCGCGCTCTTTGGCTTTTTCACGCCGTTTCAGAAAGTCTTCGAGGTCGCTTTCGCTTTTGAACGCGGAGCCATACACTCGGGTGAGCGTTTCGTTTTCCTCGTCACCGCGCCAGTAGGATGCAGAGATTTCGAGTAGAGTCACTGCGCCAATCTCGCCGGTTGATTCGACGTGTGGGCCCTGACAGAGGTCCTGCCAGTCATCCTGAACGTAAAACGAGACCGTCTCCTCGTCGGCTGCTTCCGTTTCGAGGATATCCTGTTTGAACTTGTTTTCATCGTAGATTTCGAAGGCATCTTCGCGAGAGCGTTCGACTCGCTCCAGTGCGTAATCTGCCTCAATTATCTCTTCCATCTCGGCTTCAATCGTCTCGAAGTCATCTTCCGAGAGGTCGATGCCGGTGATATCATAGTAAAAGCCGTCGTCGGTTGCGGGACCAATCGCCAGCTTTGCCTCGGGATAGTGGCGTTGGAGTGCCTGGGCGAAGACGTGGGCTGCCGTATGACGGAGGACATCGAGATACTCGTCGCTGCTTTCCGTGACGATTTCGATCTCGCAGTCATCTTCAAGCGGGGTCGTCTTATCGACAAGTTCGCCGTTAACGACGCCAGCAATCGTATCGCGACCGAGCCCTGGCCCGATTTCATAGGCCACATCCTCGACAGTCGAACCGCGCTCTACCTCCAGTTCGGAGCCGTCCGGGAGGACGACCGTTACCGTAGACGTTTGTTGTGACATGGTCATACCATCCGCAGGGTGCGGAGTTGTGCTGCTGCTGGGAAGGTCGGTACAACGGGTACTGACTGCCCAGTCAGCAAGGGAATCGGCAGGTGTCGATTACGTTGGGCCTGTAAAACGGACACCTACCATCATACTCACTGGTCTCTCGTGAGTGCGGAAAAAGATTGCGCTACTCGCCTTCCCGGACCAGTCTGTTACTCGCCCCCGGGGAATTCCTGAAACAGGGTATCGAAATCGTCACCGAACTCGGAGACTGCCATATCAGCCTCGTCCGCGAGGGTTTCGACACGCTCGACCATCTCCTGATATTCCTCGTTGTTCTGGAGTTCGGAGGGCGTCTTCTCAGCCTCAAGCGTCGCTTTCTTTGCGGTGAGCGCGTAGTACTCCTGTAAGGTTTCGTTGTAGTTATCGCGCTCGCGCATTGACGACACCGATTCGGTAAGGTCATCGCGCATCACCGGCTTGGTCAGATAATCATCGAAATCCATCGAGACGATATCGAAATCAGGGTCGACTGCGGTGACCATCACGACCCGACAGTCGATTTCCCGCTCGCGGATGGTTTCGAGCACTTCGTCGCCCGAGTAATCGGGCATCTGTCGGTCGAGAAATACGATGTCGACCGTTTCATCAACTTTGTCAAGCGCCTCTTCGCCGCCGTAGGCTGTTCTGACGGTGTGGTCCATCGACAGCCACGTGCTGTAGAGGTCTGCAATATCTGTCTCGTCGTCAACGACCAGAATGGTCAGTTCTTCATCCGTCATAAGTTGTATATCCGTTATTGGTGCTAACTGTCCACGATAGTCTTGCTATGGGTACTTCTGCGAGACGTTCGCTGCTACCCCCTGTGGAACCCAACCCCTGTTGGTGGTGGCTCGGAACTATCCCCTGCACATGTGGCGTATGGATGACTGTAATTAAAATAGTATCGGCTGTTCGGAACCGGGGCCGGTAAACTACCGCTCAGTGATACTGTTTGGACGATGAGTTATACCCCTTGGAGCCATACATAGCCAACAATGTCAGAGTCAGACCGCCCCCAGGTAATTCGCTCAATCGCTGTGACAACAGCGGATGTGGTGGCTGCCCTCGAAATGCAGGTGACGAGTAACCGTGATGCAGTCTTACGTATTACACCCCCATTTAACGGCCGGATGCGTGCCCGTCTTCATGTCACACAGGAAAATGAATACACGGATGGGATTGAGCCGATTCATATCCCACCTGAGCACCTCGTTCGCTCGGAGGCACCGTCGTACCCACATGCCGTCGAAACTGAAGAGGAACTCCGTTCGGACCCGGAGTTGACGTACTCCGTCGAGCGCCATCACGAATACCACACCGAACGCGTTGCTGAGTGGCGTAACTCCATCCCAGCATACATTCGTGAGGCTGTGACACTCGACACACCGACCGGTACACAGACGGTGACGGTCAAACCACTCTCCGGCGAATTATAACACGCGTACAACGGTCTGGTATCAGTTCTCTCGCGTGATGGATTCGAGTTCTCCCACAATCTCAGGATTTCGAAGCGAACTCGTATCACCGAGGTCGTTTCCGTTCGCGAGGTCAGTAAGGACTCGCCTGACAATCTTTCCGGAGCTCGTTTTCGGGAGTTCCGGAGTGAAAATGATTGCATCCGGCCGTGCAAATGGGCCGACTACACGTTCGATTGATTCGTGGATTGCTTTCCGGATACGTTTGGTGCGCTCGTACGTATCTTCGAGACAGACATACGCATAGAGGCCACGCTCGTGGCCGTCATGCGTCCCTGTGACGACAGCCGCCTCTGCCACACCTTCGACCGCGACGATAGCTGATTCGAGTTCCATCGACCCGAATCGGTAGCCTGAGACTTTGATGACATCATCCACGCGTCCTAATATGGTGACGTAGCCATCTTCATCGACCAGTGCACCATCCTCGGTCACGTACTGCCAGCCGTCGGTGTTTGGGAGGCCACCTTCCTGTGAGGCCCAGCGGGTCGAATCAACCAGTTCCTGGGGCATTCCTGGCCATGGTTTGTCGATGACTAGATAGCCCCCTTCTCCGGGGTCGACGGATTCGCCGCTGGCATCTACGACGGAGGCACTGATACCGGGAAGTGGTGGTCCTGCTGCACCGGGTTTCATATCGGTCACACCCGGGAGTGTCGTGATGAGGTGGCCGCCCGTTTCTGTTTGCCACCAGGTGTCGACGACTGGACACTCACCGTTTCCAACCGCTTCATAGTACCAGCGCCAGACGCGGGGGTTAATCGGTTCGCCGACGGTTCCAAGCAGGCGAAGGCTGGAAGTGTCGTACTCGTCGATATATGATTCCCCCCGTTTCATCAACGTTCGAATCGTCGATGGAGAGGTATAGAGGATGTCGACTGCGTTACGCTCGATTACTTCCCAGAGACGGGTTTTCGAGGGATACTCCGGTCGCCCTTCATGAAGCACAACCGTTGCTCCAATCGATAACGGGCCGTAGACGAGATACGAATGGCCGGTAATCCAGCCGATATCTGCTGTACACCAGTATGTATCGCTTGGCTTCAAGTCGAGGGTCGCATGGCTGGTCCAGGTTACATAAGAGAGATAGCCGCCGGTTGTTTGGGTTACACGCTTTGGTTTCCCTGTCGTTCCGGACGTATATATGAGAAAGAGCGTGTCGGTGGCTGCTCTGGCAACTGGCTCAACCTCGGTGCCGTAGTGGTCTTCGCGAAGGGTCTTGTAATCAAAATCGTTCGGTCCGAGGGCGTATTCGTAGGCCTCACCGAGTCGGTCGACGACAACCGTTGTGACATCCCATTCAAGTCCCAGACAGGCCCGGTCAGTTTTGTTTTTTAGTGAAACGGCGCCGCCACGTTGATAGTAGCCGTCGCAGGTGACGAGCAGCTCGGAGCCACTTTCGGCCATTCTCGTTGTTAGCGAATCAGCTGAAAAGCCGACATAGACGACCGAGTGAACGGCCCCGATTCGTGCGCAGGCGAGCATCGCAATCGGCAGCTCTGGAACCATCGGCATGTGGAGAGTGACGACATCTCCTTCTTCGACGCCAAGCTCACGGAGCGCCGCAGCGAACGCTTCAACTTCTCGTGTCAACTCAAGGTAGGTAAACGTTCGTTGCTCATCAAACAACCCCTCCCAGACGAGCGCTCGCTGATTTTTTTGCTCATCCAGATGTCTGTCGAGGCAGTTCACTGCGGCGTTTAGCTCGCCGCCAACGAACCATTCACGGGTTTGTTCGTCAAAGACGTGGTCGTATGGGCTGTCCCAATGCACGTGTTCAGCGGCTCGATTCCAGACGGTCGGCCACTCACGCTCGAAGGTATCATATAGCGATGAATCTCGGATGTTGGCCTGCTCGACGAACGCGCTTGACGGAGCAATGCGCTCCTTTGCAGGCTCTCGTGTGTGGATGTCCAGCTCGTCACTCGTCATCTGTGCGTTACCGACTGTACGCACCCCAGCAAATAAGGGTTGGCACAATTTCCAAAGAAAGATACCCGTACACACCAAACTCGATGCAACTGTGACAAACACGCAGCTTACACACATTCAGATAGATAACTACGGCCCGTGGACAGTGACGCCCGAACCACGCCGCGAGGTTGACCTGCAGACGCTTCAGTCACGTCTGTATGCTGACCTCTCACAGCTGTTTGGTAACCGTGATGGCTACGTCTTTTTCTCCCGGTTTGACAACATGATTGCCATTTCGAACGGCCTCAGCATGGACGACCATGCGTTGATACAGGAATCGGTGGCAAACCGATATCCCGTGACCGCAAGCCTGAGCGTTGCAACCGGCCGGACGCCAGCCTCGGCGCTCGGAACTGCAACCGAACAGTTACAGGAGGCAGGGAGTGCACAGGATAAGCACCGACGGAACATTCTCAAAGGCCGCACAATCGATGCGGAGTTTCGAACTGATGAGGACATCCAGATTGCGCATTTCGACGTTGCTGATGCGACAGGTAAATACACCGACCAGCTCAACGAGTTTGATACCTTCATTCAAATTGAACAGGGTTATGCCGAGTTGATGAAATATATGCGCCAGGAGTACGATTCGCTTTCTTTTTTCGTCGGTGGCGATAACATCATCGTCGTCTGTCCGGAGCTTGACGAAGACGACTATCTGGACGCCGTCAGGCACGTCAATGAAGCTGTTAGCGTCGAACTCCGTGTGGGTGTCGGCCGAGGAAAAACCGCATCCGATGCCGGAATGGACGCCAAACATGCACTTGAACATTGCCGAGAAGTCGAGAAACCGGCCGAACTGGCGTTTGAGTAATCAATTATCTCCTTCATAGGAATTAAATATTTTACCTACGTGGGTATTAAATTTGAGAATCAACCATCACCAAACAAATAGTACCTTCGTAGGAAATATATAATTGCCTTTGTAGGTATTAAAACAACCAGCCGACGCCGGCAGCCGATAGTTTCACAGATGGTGGTCTGAGTGCTTGAATCCCTTCACATGGCTACAGTGTGGATTGTCTGCAGATAGATTGATAACCCAGTCGTAAACCTTTGGCTGGGGCCGGCATAAACATACCGCAGGTAGCTTTTTACCCGACCGTGGCAAACTGTGACATATGAACGAGGAGGTATCTGTCCGCGAACTGATGAACCGGGAGTATGTGGGTGTTAGCGAGTCTGACGGTTTGATTGAGACTGTGGAGTTGTTGTTACGAGAGGATGCTTCAGCCGCAGTCGTCCAGCGAGGGAACGAGCATATTGGCGTCGTCAGTGAACGAGATATTCTCGCCTCGCTTGTAGAGGGACCACCGCCCGAAAATGCAACTGTTGGTGATGTGATGAGCGAAAGCGTTCCGACCGTTGACCCAGAGATGAGCCTTGGGGAGGCGGCTGATGAGATGTCAACCCGCGGAAACAGCGGTGTCGTCGTGGCAAACGGTTCGGAGCCGCTAGGCGTTATCACTGAACGGGATTTGCTAGCCTCACGAACGTACGAGGTCGAGGCGAGGGCGACGGAGAAACCGGTGCAAGGGACTGTGACTGATGCCGACTCGGCTGTGACCGTTGAGCATGCGAATGACGACCGAATCGAGGGTCAGTTTGACGACCAGAGTATTTGCGAGGTCTGTGGGAGCTTTTCGCCGGATTTGTCGCCGTTCAACGGTCAGTTGGTTTGTCCCAACTGCCGGACCATCTAGTACGGTAACTCATGGACATCGTTACGCCCGATACCGGGGAGATAGACAAGATTGTTGACCTCTGGGCGGAGTTAGCAGAGAGCCAACGCCAGTACGATGCACATATTCTCAGCGAAGAAAACCGAACTGGTGTCCGTGAAACCCTAGTCCACCAGCTTGTCGCCGGGCAAGTTATCGTTGCTCGTGATGGTCCGAATCCTGCTGACATCCATGGTTTTGCTTCTTTTCGTATCGAGTCAGGTTCGTTTGAGCGTGCGGTTTCGCGCGGGATTATCGACAACCTGTATGTCGTTCCGAAGCGTCGTAGCGAAGGAATCGGGTCTGCGCTGCTGGAGGCTGCCGAATCACGGCTGGAAAATCACGATGTGGACCGGATTGCGCTCGAAGTGCTTGCCGCAAACGAGGCTGGTCGCCGCTTTTATCAGCGGTATGGATACGAACCCCACCGTCTGGAACTCGAAAAGCCCGTAGAATAAGTTGCTTGTCACCAACGGGCATACAGAGACCGAAAGCGATATGCACTCAAAGGCTGACCGACAAAGTGTAGACGCGCCAGGGGAGCTTGGGTGGTTCAAGCACCCGACTTGTAATCGGGAGTTCGAGGGTTCAAATCCCTCCCCTGGCTTTCTGCGACGAACGAACGTGAGGAGCGAACGCCAACGGTGGATTTGAACGAGAGAAGTCGCAGCCAGTGAGCGAAGCGAACTGGACTGTCTTCGTGTGGTTCAATATCCCTCCCCTGGCTTTCTGCAACACCAAGCCGAACTGAACCACTTTTCACCCCAGATTTTACTCATCCGGACTCCAAACTGATGGTCAATGCAACCCATCGTCCACCCGGTCGTTGGGTACATCTGCTATGCTATATACACCCGCCTTAGCGACGGGAATCGGCCAGAAGCCGAGCCCACAATCGTGGTCATATTCGCTGCAACGCTTCCCGATTTGATTGACCAACCGCTCTGGTTGCTCGGCATCACTCCTGTTGGCCGCACGTTCGCTCATTCGCTGTTTGGCGCGGTGTTTTGTATCGGAATTGCCGCCCTGATTGCTCACCACTATGGTCGTCGTGACCTCGGTGTTGCCTTCGCAATCGGCTATCTCTCGCATATCGCTGCAGATATTCCGTGGCACTTGCTGGCGGGTGACTACCACGAACTCGGATTCTTGTTGTGGCCGGTGACCGAGATGCCGGCGTATTCGGGAGTGAAAACTATCGGAAGCGTCGGTGGCATCGAAATTACCACACTGTGGTTTGAGGCGGTTATTTTCCTGTTTGGTGTGGTGCTCTGGTGGGTGGATGGTCGACCGGGTTTTGAACTGCTTCGCCGGCATATCCGTGACTTGTGAAACGGGTGCGCCTATCCCCTAGACCATTCCTCTGGAGTGTTGCTAACATTACAATCGCAGCTAGCAGCGGACTATATTGCCGTTCGGAACATAGCTACATGTGAACAGATGTCAGAACAAATTCAGCAGGAACTGGAGGTAGACCAGTATACGCTCGGATTGGTCGGCCCGGAGCAAAAGTGGGCCGGAACAGTCGCAGACGGCGGCACGGTTCGGACGCACACCCCACCGGCGTGCTGGGGGCCAATGATAACCCCCGAGTTCCGCGGCGGGCACGAAGTTACGCGTCCGATTCGTGTCGAAAACGCCGAACCGGGAGATGCTCTTATCGTTCATATCAAGGATGTAGAGGTGACAAGCATCGCAACGAGCACCGGTTCGATGGCCGAACACGAGGATGCTTTCGGTGATGACCCCTTCGTCGACCACAAATGCCCCGAATGTGGCACCGAATGGCCGGATAGCGTCATTGAGGGGACTGGTGAGGAAGCAATCCGCTGTGCTGAGTGTGGGGCCAACGCTTCCTCCTTTGGCTTCGAATATGGCTACACCGTCGTCTTTGATGACGACCGAACGGTCGGTGTAACCGTAGGCTCCGATGGTGCACGCGAACTTGCCGAAAACGCACACGAGGCGATGGCGCTGCCGGAGAACTCCCGCCAGCATCCCATCCTTCTGTACGAGCCAGACGAGATGCCCGGCACACTCGGTCGGCTCAGACCGTTTGTTGGAAATATCGGAACGACACCACCGGTTGAACTGCCGGATTCACACAATGCGGGTGATTTCGGACAGTTCTTGATTGGTGCCGGCCACGACTGGGGGCTTGACAGCGAAGATGACCTGAAAGACCGGACCGACGGTCACATGGACTCCAACGAGGTTCGTGCCGGTGCGACGCTCATCTGCCCGGTGAAAGTCGACGGGGCAGGACTGTATGTTGGGGACTTACACGCAAATCAGGGTGATGGCGAACTTTCCTTGCACACCACGGATGTGAGTGGTCACACTGAACTCGAAGTTGAAGTCATCAAAGACGTGGGTCTTGATGGTCCGCTCTTGCTCCCGAACGAGGAGGACTTGCCACACATCGCAAAACCGTTTACTGCCGAGGAACGGGCCGCAGGTGAGGACCTTGCTGAGGAGTATCACGTCGATGATGTTGCAGAGACAGCTCCCATTCAGGTCTTTGGCTCGGGTGCGACAATCAACGACGCAACACAGAACGCCTTCGACCGTGCCAGCGAACTGTTTGGCATTAGCGAGGGTGAAGTCCGCTCTCGGTGTACTTTCAGCGGCGGCGTCGAAATTGCCCGGCTTCCAGGGATGGTCCAACTCTCGATGCTGACGCCGATGGAACTGCTCGAAGACGTTGGTCTCGCTGAGACTGTTCGTCAAAAATACGACC
>LKNH01000075.1 GCA_001564135.1 Halobacteriaceae archaeon Tc-Br11_E2g27
CGAGCCACGATGGAGTTGGTGACGGCCATGTCATCGTCGGATTGACTTCGACTGACCTGGCAACCCGGACGAGAACGAATCCCCAGCACATTGAGCAGCTGGGCGAATTCGAAAAGCGGCGCAGTGACCTCGATGCAGAACTGGCGAAATTGAGCGATACCTACTCTGCCTCATACGAAATTCTCCGACTCGAAGATACACAGGGGCCAGCAGCAACTCGTGACGATATTGACGCGCTTATTATCTCACCGGAGGCCAAAGCCCAGCGCCGAGCAAACAAAATCAATCGCAGGCGCGTTCAGGATGGGCTTCACCGACTTGAAATCCATACCGCCCCGTTTGTCGTTGCCGAAGATGGAACACGAATTAGCAGTACCCGCATCCGTGATGGGGAGATAGACGCCCACGGGCGCATTCTCCGAGATTAGTGGAGGTACAGCGTAACTGGTGGATTTCACAGCGTGTATTCCGACTCCGCAAACTGGACGTACTGGCCGTTCCGATAGTTACGCTTTGTCAGTTTGTAATCGCTGAAGAGTTTCATGCCAGTCATGCCTGCTTTGACCACGCTCCAGAGTGTATAGTTACCCCGGTTGACCATCGAATCGACTGTTGAGAACGCAGTGTCCCACTCTGTGGGTCCGTACCGTTCGACGACATCAGCCATGGTCACGTTCCGGCGAAACTCCGAGCCAAGGGCATCCTTCCAGGCGTGGTTGTAGCTACTGAGGTCCCCTTCCGCGGCTAATTCGCCTGCGAGCTTTCCGGTACGGACGGCAACGTGGTCGCCCCCTTCGTGGAAAGCAGAGGTTCCACCCATTGCCCCGCCCACAACGGCGATACCTGCTGCGGTGGGTGATTCGATTGGGCGCGTCGAAGAGATTGCATATGTTTCCGTTCCCTTTCGTTTCCCACGGTCTTCGACCAGCGGGAAATCATCGAGCGAGTAGGACGGAAACTCCTGTTCGAGCAACCGTTTTAGATACGTTTTCCCCTGTGGGATTTGCTCATCCTCTTCAGAGAGTAACTGCCACTCGGATGGGTCGTAGTCGTCGATATCTAGCCCGATTGGCATCGTCAGCCCGACGCGAGCGATATTTTCGTCATTTGGGAAAATCCATGGATAGGCAGTATGGCCAGGCATCACACCCCACCAGAATTTGAGACGGTTTTTCTCGAACAGCTCCTCGGGAATCCGGCGGTATTCCTGGTAGGCAATGTGGTTTGCCTCCCGTGGGTTCATGACGTCAGCAATACGCTTTTCGTCCGTTGTGAACTGGTCAAGTGTTTCGATAGAGATGGTTCGTTGTGGCCCATCAGCCAGGACAAGATACTCCGCTTCGACGGTTTCGCCGTTCGATAGCGAGAGCGTATGACGGTGACTGCCACCGCTCACGTCTGATTCGACGTCGGTGACGCTGTCGCCGACCTGATAGGTCGCGCCGGCTTCCTCCGCGCGGTCACGAAGCCAGTCGTCGAACGCCGCTCGGTCAAACGCCAGCCCAAACTCGGAGTACGCTGACTCAATGCCGGTATGGTCGATAGCGAGCGTTTCCGACGGTCCGATAAAGTCGGCCCCATCGAGCGTGCGGAGAATAATGTCATCCGGAATCTCGTCAGGAGCGAAATCCATCAGGTCAATCCAGTAATCAAGCAATCCAGCCGCATCGGTGGAGTCAGGGCCGAGGCGCTCGCGGTCCTCTCTGGGAACTCCTTTTTCGATGAGGAGGGTCTCTGCGCCGCCCTCGGCTGCTTTCCACGCAGCCGAGGAGCCACCGGGGCCCCCTCCGACGATTGCAACGTCGACACGTTCCATACCAGTGTGGGTCTCTCTCGGGACATATATGCGCTCTCATCTTATTCGCTCAGGCTATTCCCCCGCATACTGTCCTGATACGTATTATTTACTTACATTTGTTTTCGGATTTGTTTCATACTGCCGGACGTAACTTTTTTTTACCATACTCGCCACCCCAAGGTGGCGAGATTGTTTCAAGGCTTACGTCCAGTAGTATCAGTAGCTTTTACGCATCGCCGGTCGAAGCCACACGTATGGCTGACGAAAACTACCGCACTGAACAGGACAGTCTCGGTGAGATGCAAGTTCCGGCCGATGCCTACTGGGGCGCACAGACCCAGCGGGCGGTCCAGAACTTTCCAATCAGTGATGTCCGGTTTGGTCGACGGTTCATCCGCGCGCTCGGCGTCGTAAAGAAGGGTGCTGCACAGGCAAACCGTGACCTCGGTCTCGTTGACGAGGACAAAGCCGAGTGCATTATCGAGGCAGCCGATGAGGTTATTGCCGGCGAATTCGACGACCAGTTTGTCGTCGATGTGTTCCAGACCGGTTCGGGAACGTCCTCAAACATGAACGCGAACGAGGTCATTTCGAACCGTGCGACGGAACTCTACGGCGGTGAGATTGGCACTCGTGAAATTCACCCGAACGACCACGTTAACTACGGCCAATCAAGCAATGATGTCATTCCGACAGCGATGCACATCTCGGCACTCGAAGCCGTTGAAAAAGACGTCATTCCAGCGCTTGAAACGCTCGAAGAAGCCCTTGCGGCCAAAGAGGACGAGTTTGCGGATGTCGTCAAAACAGGTCGAACCCACTTGCAGGATGCCACACCTGTCACACTCGGTCAGGAGTTCGGCGGCTACCGAACACAGGTCGAAAAGGGAATCGTCCGCGTTGAATCCGTCCGCGCCCACCTCGGAGAACTCGCACTCGGTGGCACTGCAACAGGGACCGGCCTGAACACGCACCCGGAGTTCCCTGAGCGCGCAGCGGAGTATATCTCCGAGGAAACTGGTCTTGAGTTCCGCGAAGCTGACAACCACTTCGAAGCCCAGGCAGCACACGACGCGATGAGCGAGGCACACGGTGCGCTCCGGACCGTTGCAGGCAGCCTCAACAAGATTGCAAACGACCTCCGATTGCTGGCCTCTGGCCCACGGAACGGGCTTGGTGAACTCGAACAGCCCGAAAATCAGCCCGGTTCCTCTATCATGCCCGGCAAAATTAACCCGGTAATCGCGGAGGCAATCAACCAGGTTCACACGCAGGTCGTCGGCAACGATGCAGCTATCTCGAACGGTGCAGCCGATGGGCAGATTGACCTCAACCTCTACAAACCGGTGCTGGCACACAACTTCCTCCAGTCCGCGGAGATTCTCTCGAACGGCAGCGAAATATTCGCCGAACGGTTTGTTGCGCCGCTCGAAGCGAACAAGGAGTTCTGTGAAGAGCAGGTCGAACAGAGCATGGCACTCGCCACGGCCCTCAACCCGGCAATCGGCTACGACAAAGCCAGCGATGTCGCAAAGACGGCCCTCAAGGAAGGAAAGACTGTCCGCGAAGTCACCATCGAGAAGGGGTATCTCACCGAAGAGGAAGCCGATGAGGTGCTTGACCCACGCAAGATGACCGAACGCGTTATCCTCGGCGACGACTGAACAGCCAGCATCTTATTTTTCTCTTCGGCTGAATCTCCAGGGTCTCATTCTTGAGGTCGACTGAAAAACCGACCGTGGAAGCCAAACGGATTGTGCTGTGGAAGTGTTACTCTTGCTCGTTCGGTGAGCGTCTTGGCATCGAACACGAACAGTAGTGACTGCTCAGCGTTGACGTCAAGGGCCGTCGCCAACACAACACCATCGTCTTCGGCGGTTGCATCCGGCCGAATTACTGGAATCGGCTCCTCAATGTATAGGCCATCCTCCCATCGCTCGACGGACTGCCCACGTTCGGTATCGATTTTTACGACTCCGTTTGCACCCTGCCGGTCAGTCGCCTGCGCGTAGGCGTACCGGTACGGGTGGGTCATCCGCTCGTCCGGCACAGTCGGTAGTTCAACCCCGCCGGGAAACAGTCGTTTGCGTGTCGGTGTCCCTGAAAACGGAAGGTAAAAGCGGACCGCTCGTCCTGGAATAGTCCCGTTGAACCCCTCTGATTCGAGCGCGTCGAGACTGAGCGAGTTGACGATGCTCTCGTCCTCAAACGAAATCAGGTCGATAACGACGCCATCTTCGGTATCGTACGTGTTAATCGTATGGAAAGTAAAGAACGGCTCTACCGCATGGCGTCGCACTATCTCACCGGTATCTCGCTCAACAATCGTTAGTTCAGTTTCCCGGTTATCTTCCCATCGAAGCAGGTCGAAAAACCCCTCGTGAAATGGCGACAGGGTTCGCTTGAGGTCAATTCGGAGTGGGGTCTCAACCAGTATGATATGGCGCTGACTGACTCCGAGGCTGTGTACGTAGGCAGGCTTACCCGCAGCAGGGATAGTCGTAATTAGCTCGCGTCTTCGAGTTCCGTCGGGAATCCGGAACAGATGATAGCGGTGCGTCCGGCCAAATTCCAGCGCGTGCCCGATGTGTTCACCCCTGTGGTTATCGTGAACGAGGTGGGCACTAATCATGTGACAGGTAAACGAGTCAGCAAAGCGGAACTTGCCGGCGGTTGCAAGCGTTTCGGGGTCAAAACTGACCCAGTTTGGCACCTCAGTGAGTGCCACAAACTTACCGTCGAGGCGGGCGATATGGACGTTCGCGTTATCGGTTGGGTCCGGCGGGCCGATGTTCCGGACCCAGTTGAGTACCTTTGAAAGCCCGTCTTCATCCGTTGCGAACTGTCCGGTTAGCGTTCCATCGGCGGCATCCGCGTAGCTTTCAGTTCGGAGAAATCGGTTACTGTAACGCACTGAGCCGGCGTCAAACTCGTATTTTTGTAGCATCGCCAGCCCGTCGAACCAGTGGTTTAGCCGCGTCTCCCCGACGGTGAACGAGCCTGGTCCGTTACGAATCAGCGTCCCCGAGAGCCAGTCCGGAACTGTTCCCTCGACAGGGAGTTCAACGGTTTCGTACTCGCTCCCGACCGACTGAAATCCTGCCTCAAAAGCGTTCGTCGTCACAGCCGGTAGTAGGTGTGAATGCAGTTAAACTCTCGGCGCAGACAAGTCCGTGACCTCAGAACAAAAAGAGCTGTTTCTGCCAATTTACCCAGGAATCTGTGCCTGCCAATCGCGAAGTTGGCTAACTGTCACCCCCTGGATCTCGTTGGCAAGTCGCTCAACATCCGCTGTTTCGAGGTCTTCCGGGCTGTCGATACCGACCTGTTCTAGCTTTTCTGCGGTTTTCGCTCCGATTCCGTTGACATCTTCGAGTTCAGTGATTGCCTGTTCGCGCTGGTACTCCTCGAAGTTACAGATTGGACAGCCAAGTTCCCACGGCTCCTCGCCGTTATGGACGACCAGTTCCGGCAAGTCGTGGTCCTCACACCGCTCGTCCGTCACCTCAATCTCACCCCGACGGGGCAGCGGCAGCGAGTACTCACAGTCAGGATAGCGCAGACAGCCAACCAAGCGAGAACCGGAGCGAAGCTTCTTGATGGCGAGTTCGCCGCCATGTTCTTCGCCACATTCGGGACAACTGCCGATGACGCGGTCTTCGCTTTCGTCCGCTTCTGCAGCCGCACATCGCGGACAGCCATGGACGAACGTATCCCGTCCGGCAAGCATTTTGACATGGTTCATCTCGTGTTGCTCACACGTCTCTTCAATAACGAGCGGTTCGCCAGTACTTGGCAACGGGAGCGTAAACCGACAGTCCGGAAAGCCCTCACAGCCGACGAAATACGAGCCCTGTCTGCTTCGTCGAACGAGTAGTTGGTCACCGCAGTCGGGACATGGACCGAGTCGTCGGTCTGCTTTGAGCGATTCCTGTAGATGCTCGCCAATTTCCTCGCGGGAGTTACGCAGTTGCGCGAACACCTCCTCAAGCATCTCGCGGGATGCATCGGCCACCTCATCAAGCGTGGCCTCACCCTCGGCGATGGCTGACATATCTTCTTCGAGTTGGGCTGTCATTTCCTCGCTGACAACTTGCTCTGCAAAGGCCTCTGCTGCCTCGACGACCGCCTCAGCAAGCTTCGTCGGGCGTGGTGGGTCGTCTTCGAGATAGCCACGGTCGTACAGTTTTTCGATGGTGTGGTGTCTAGTCGATTTTGTCCCCACCCCCATTTTTTCCATATTTTTGATAATTCTGGATTGTCCGTACCGGCGTGGCGGCTGGGTTTCCTTGTCCTCGCTGGTTACCTCGGTGACAGCAAGGGTCTCACCTTCCTCAACCGCTGGGACGTAGTTTTCGCTTGTACTACTGTAGGGATAGACAGCGTGGTATCCTTCTTCGACGAGGCGCTTGCCGTTAGCTTTGAACTGGTGGCCCGCTATTTCTGCGACGACGCGCAGGTGTTTCCACGTTGCTGGCTCGGCAACCGTGGCGAAATACCGTCGGACGACGAGTTCGTAAATTTGCCACTCATCGTCGCTGAGTGCGCCCCAGTCGGGTAGCTCTCCGGTCGGGTGAATTGGCGGGTGGTCGGTGGTCTCTTCGTCGCCTTCAGTTGGCTCAAGCGATTCCAACTCGAGCAGAGACTCTGCATCCTCGCGGAATTCCTTACTGTCGAGAAACTCCTCAACAAGTGCTTCCGGGTCGAGGTCGTCAGGATAGACTGTGTTATCGGTTCTTGGGTAGGTGATGTATCCGGCCGTGTAGAGTTCCTCAGCGATAGACATCGCCTGCCCGGCAGAAAAGCCAAGAGAGCCAGCCGCGCTGATGAAGGCCGTCGTGTTGAACGGCTCCGGTGGGCTGTCAGTTCTGGTTCGCTCTCGTACCTCCGTAACGAGTGCTTCACCCACGTCACGAACCGTCTCGTAGACCTGTTCGGCAGTTGCTTCCTCCCAGATGCGCTCTGCTTCGCTGCCGTCATCATCGTAGAAGTACTGGGCCTCAAAGCCCTCGCCGTTTTTGGCCAACTCCGCAAACAGTTCCCAGTATGCGTCGGGTTCGAACGCCTGAATCTCGCGTTCTCGGTCGACAATAAGTTTGAGCGTCGGTGACTGGACACGACCGACGGAGATGAAGTCATCACCGAGTTGGCGCGCTGACAGCGACAGAAATCGGGTCAGTGCAGCGCCCCAGATGAGGTCGATAATCTGTCTTGCTTCTCCTGCCGCAGCGAGGTCGAAGTCGAGTTCGTCAGGTTCTGCAAATGCGTCTCGAACTTCATTTTCCGTAATTGAGGAGAATCGAACACGTTCGATATCGCCTTCAACGGCCTCTTCAACGAGTTCGTAGGCTTCCTTACCGATGAGTTCTCCCTCACGGTCGTAGTCTGTGGCAATAATAGCAGAACTGGCCTCTGCTGCGAGTTCCTCAAGCGTGCGAACGATGTTCTCTTGGGTGGGTTCTGTCACGATTTCAGCGTCGATAAGCTCTACCGGCTCTGCATCACGCCAGTTGCTGTACTCCTCGGGAAAATCAAGCCCAACAACGTGACCGGAGAGACCAACGACACAGTGTGCACCCCATCGATAGACGTTCACACCGTTACGTTGTTCGGTCGCGGCACTCCCCTCGCTCAGTATCTCGGCAATCCGTCGGGCGGCGTTATCCTTCTCTGTAATAATGAGTTTCATGTGGAAAGCGGTCGGCTGTTACTGTCGGTTGGGTTGGATACGGTGTAAAGGTTTTCGAGAGGTACTCACCGAGAGATGGGACCGGTATTGAATAAAAGCCTGCGGGTGAGCCGAGTGACTGGCCGCCTTCTCAACCTTTAACAGGAAGCCACTCGTTTATTAGGGTCGGAGGGATTACAATGTCAGAACATTCAGAACCAGAGCTACCTGAGCTTCCATACGATTACGACGCACTCGAACCGCATATCTCCGAACAAGTGGTCACGTGGCATCACGACACGCACCATCAGGGCTACGTAAACGGCCTCGCTTCCGCAGAGGAGACACTTGCTGACAACCGTGAAGCAGGTGACTTCGGCAGCAGCGGTGGCGCAATGCGAAGCGTGACCCACAACGGTGCCGGTCATTATCTCCACACGCTGTTCTGGGAGAATATGCACCCGAACGGTGGCGGCGAACCAGAGGGTGACCTGCGTGACCGTATCGAGGAGGATTTCGGTTCCTACGAGGGCTGGAAAGGAGAGTTCGAGGCAGCAGCAGGCGCAGCCGGTGGCTGGGCACTGCTCGTGTACGACCCGGTTGCCAAACAGCTCCGAAATGTTGTCGTCGACAAACACGACCAGGGCGCACTCTGGGGCTCACACCCAATTCTCGCGCTGGACGTCTGGGAACACTCGTACTATTACGATTACGGCCCAGACCGTGGCAGCTTCATTGACGCCTTCTTTGAGGTCGTCAACTGGGACAAAGTCGCAGACGAGTACCAGACCTGTCTCGGTCACTTCGAATAAGCGCTGAGTCAGTTGCAAGCATTCTCATTTTTTCACCTCCTGCGAGCGACTGCGATGGGACAGCAGGCAGCCATTAGTGAGAACAGTAAAGCCATCGACGAGCAAAGTCGATGATATGTACGACACAATTCTGGTCGCAACAGATAGCAGCGACACATCCCGCGCAGCGTTAGCGCATGCGGTTGCCCTCGCGGATACCACAGATGCGACTGTTCACGTCGTTACTGTGCTTGAAGTCCAGGACAATCCTATGAAATTCGGCATCGGCGAAGTTGATGCGCTCAACGATGCCGCGGCAGACCTACTGGACGAAATTCTCGGCGCACACGAAGGAAGAGACGTTGACCTCAAGGCGGAGATTCTCCGTGGGAAGCCCGCAGCCACGCTGCTGGAGTATGCAGAGGAGGTCGATGCTGACCTGATTGTCGCCGGGCAACAGGGTGCAGGCAGCATTACGGGAACGCTCGTTGGGAGTACAACGGACCGACTCGCTCGATTGACAGACAGGCCGCTCACGATTGTTCCTGCTGACGAGTCCTAACCGCGCTGTTCCTTAATTTGGATTTTTTCGAGCCAGACCGCTCCCACAGACGGGACAGCGGTCGTGATTGTCGTCGAACTCCCGGCCACAACCCTGGCACTGGAAGGTCCAGGTTCGCTGTTCGTCGATACCATCACGTGCGATGAGTTCGACAGCGACGTTCAACTTATCCGCGACGTTTTGCATCGCGTAGTCATCGGTGACGAGTTCAGCATCGAGTTCGAAGGCGGTGGCGATTAACCTGATATCCGTCCGAGAGAGTTCGTCGAAATCCCCCGTCTCCCGAGCCGCTCGTTCGATGCGTTCGACTGTTTCACCGTCCGGGATATGCATGTGCATCCCCGAGCCTTCGAGCGCATCGAACCGATAAGCGCTTTCATCTTCGAGTTCCTCGCGTACCATCGGTATCGAGGCAATCTGACTGTCCGTGTGAAAATCGTGGATGAACGCAGAAGCGTCTAGAACGTACATTCGGAATTACCGTTCAATAATCATGTGGTCTTTGACAGCCTGGACACGGTTGACCGGAATGAGAGTTCGACCACTCCCATCGGTCTCGAACTCATCGCCTGCATAGGTTTCGTGGGTGTTAATCACCAGGTTCTTGAGACGACCAGTTTCCAAATCCATCGTAATATTGTACAACATGCCAAGCTCCGCACCGTCGGAGCCCATCACGGCTTTACCGGAGAGGTTTTCCGCGAGTATCTCTGCCATACCCTCCTGTTCTTGGCCCGACTAATTGAATCTTACCGTTGTTTGGAGATAGATACCAGTATCAAACCCCTGTTTTGATAGCCTCCCAACTCCTATATCCAGATATGCCAAAGACTTTGGAAGTCGTCTGTACTGACGATGGATGCGAACTCGATATGTTCGAACTCCATTACACGTACGATATGCCCGATTCAGTCGGTGTGACTGACTTTTCCTGTCCGTACTGTGGTGAGACAGCACCCCTCGAGGAGATTGAGCTATGAGACAGACTATCGCTGATTCGGTTGAAGAGCTGGTTTATGAAACGCTTGGGCAAGGACTGAGCAGAAGCCAGGAGTGCAAACCACTTCCGGTTGACCTGCTTGAAAACGATGAGGAGTTCCTGCTTGTGTTCGATGCACCAGGCGCAAGCGCTCGGGATATCCAGATTGACTACGACGATGGAACTGTCTCCGTTCGGGTCGACCGATTTCGTGATTACTATGACGAGTATGAACTGCAGGTCCCCGGTCGAGGGTTGACGCTACGTGGTACGGCCTCGCTTCCTGGCGATGCCCACGTTGACCCCGAACAAGCCCGTGCAACGCTGACAGAGACCGGAACTGTCCAGATATTCCTGCCGAAAGTGAACGTTTCAGAGTGAACTACCCCCGCCTACTCGCTCGCGCTGACGCGCTCGCTCCTTGAGGCAGGGGCTTCCGTCGAAGGTTCCTCCATATCCGAGAGGCTTATTCGACGTGGGACGTCCACAGCCCGCTC
>LKNH01000076.1 GCA_001564135.1 Halobacteriaceae archaeon Tc-Br11_E2g27
ACCTCCCGTCACAGGACAACTCGACCAGTGTCGAACTGACGTCGGAAGAGCGAAAACACCTGCGAGCCGAACTCTCGTCCGTTGCTAACCGGACACGCGAACTCCTCCCGAGCGAATTTGTGGTCGGGTCGGAGATTGTCGAGGGCTCAAACGGACCGCGCGCGACAGTTGCCGTGCAACCGCCGGTCGGCTCAATGGTAAGCGCAGATTATACGCCTGACGGGAAAATCGATATCGCAGACACCGAACAAGAGGATATTGCTGTCGGTCTTGCAGCAAGCGCTGCCCTGCAGGTCAAATCGATGGTCGGCAACGACCACACACCGACCGCACGCTAACGCTGAGAATAGCGGTAAGCTATACATTCCAGCATCTACAAATGCTGACAGATGATCGTAGCGCGAGAGTTACGAAAGGAGTATGGGGGATTTGTCGCCGTCGAAAGTAGTAGTTTTAGCGTTGCTGAGGGGGAAGTGTTTGGGGTTATCGGCCCAAACGGGGCCGGGAAAACCACGACGCTGAAGATGCTTGCAGGGTTGCTCGAACCGACAAGCGGCACAGCAACCGTTGCCGGCTTTGATGCAAGCGAGACCGAGATGCGCTCTCGCCTGGGATTCCTCCCCGAGGAGTCGCCGCTGTATGAAGAGATGACTGCGCTGTCGTATCTGCAATTTTTCGCTGACCTCTATGATGTTCCACGAGGGGTCGCACAAGAGCGGATACACGAGACCCTTGATGAGCTTGAACTTGACCACCGCAAACGCCAGATTGGCGATATGTCGAAAGGGATGAAACGAAAGGTCGCCATCGCTCGTTCGCTCATCAACGACCCGGACGTTCTCATATACGATGAGCCAGCGAGCGGACTCGACCCGCTGACGACGAACTATATCATCGACTTTACTGCACAGCTTGCCGCGGAAGGGAAGACTATCCTTTTTAGCGCCCATAACCTCTTTCACGTCGAATCCATCTGTGACAGGGTCGCCATCATGAACGACGGGGCCATCATCGCCAAAGGCGACCTTGACGCGCTTCAGGAGGAATACGGAACAACCACCTATCACGTATATACGACGGTTGACCTCCCTGAAACCGTTCAGAAGAATGGACAGTATTGCCGAACCGTCGAGAGTATGGCAGCTGTTGAACGCACTCGTGAGGAGGTGCTGGAAGCGGGTGGAACGGTGACAGATATCCGAACCGACGAATCCAGCCTTGAGGATGTCTTTTTGGATATTGCGGAGACGGAGGCCAAACAGTGAAACTGGCCAAAATCCTCCGCATTGCACGGTGGGAAGTGACAAAGAATGCGGGAGGCGTCGACCGTCGGACTCTCGGCGTCGTTGTCGTTGCGCTGTTGTTATTGCTCGCAGTCGTCCCTATTGTGGCGTTTTCAGGCGTCGGACTTGATGATAACCTCTATCGGGTTGGCGTTAGCGAGGAGAGCGAGTTTGCGCCGGTTGTTGCCGAAGATGAAACGTTCGCAGTTATCGAGGGCGCGACCGTTGATGACCTCGAATCCGAACGCATCGACCTCTATGTTGAAGGGAATCAAGTCCACAGAGTGCAGTCTGATAAGGGTGCAGCAGCCTACGAGGAACTCCGCGATAGCGTTGCTGCCTACAACGAGCGGAATTTACGACAGGAGCCAAATCAGTCGGCAGCGTTCCCTGTTGAGGTCATTGTGAGCTTCGAAGAACAGACTGGCACCTCGGTTGTTGTGGGAGCACCTGGCGGGGAGGAACCGCTTCCCGATGCCGACCAGGATGAGGGAGAAGCGGAGTCACCTGTTGATGATACCGATGATGGGCCGCCCATGGATGAAGACGGCGATGAGTCGCCGGTCGACGAAGAGGACGTGCCGGATGAAGAGTCGGCTGATGACCCTTCTGAGGAGGAACCCGATGATACTGGTGAGGAAACACGAACTGACGAGACAGATGACGACACCGCCACTGGTGATGCCGATGACGAGCAAGAAGCGGCTGACGACCCAGAATCTGACGAGGACCACGACCCTGCTGATGACCCAGCAACAGCCGACCGTGAAGATGGTGACGAACTAACGGGGCCGCTTGCAGATTTCCTTGGCCCACTGTCCGATGACGGCATGTCCGGGTCACCCGCTGATATCACGCCGCCGTTCCCCTTCCAGTCGCTCGTACTTGCCTTCCTTTTTGTTCTCCCGCTTAATTTCGTCATCCAGGCCTACGGGAGCACAATTCTCTCGGAACGAATCAACCGTCGGGGGGAACTTCTCCTGGTAACACCTGTCTCGCGGACCGAAATCATCGCGGGGAAGACATTGCCATATCTCCTGGGAGCGATGGCGCTCCAATCGCTGTTAGCGGTCGGAGCCGTCTGGCTGCTCAGAGGGGAGATTGGTGGGTTCGTTTCGATACTTGCACTGATTCCCCTTGTCCTGTTATTCCTCGGGAGTACGTTTCTCGGGGCGATGTTCGCCCGGTCGTTCAAGGAGTTGACGTTCGTCACCGTGACCATCACCGTCAGCCTGACGAGCTATGCGTTTATTCCGGCTATTTTCAGCGACATTGACCCGATTGCGCTGATTTCTCCGCTAACGCTCGTGGTGCGTGACCTGCAAACCGAGTCGATTGCCCTTTCCGAGTTTCTCTTTTCTGCCGGGCCGCCGACGCTCGTTGCACTGGTGTTTTTCTCGCTTGGTGCCGGTCTCTACCGCGAGGAAGATATGTTCGACCAGCGGTCGATGTCAGGAAAAGTGCTCGATTCGCTTGCCGGGCCGATATCGAGTAAATGGCACGTCGGGCTTGTGACCATGATGCTCATTCCGTTTGTGATGGTCACACAGCTAGTGGCCGTCGCGACGTTCTTTGCACTCGGAGAACTTGCAATCTTGCTGTTGTTCATCGTCGTTGCCGTTACCGAGGAACTTGCAAAGACGCTCCATGTCTATGCCGCATACGAACACAACCGCTTCGAGCGAACAGCCGGGTCAGCGATTGTACTCGGGGCGATTAGCGGCACAGCCTTTTTCCTCATCGAGATTGCCATCCTCGTCTTTCAGCTACTCGGCTTTACCGAACTGGAGATTGGTGAGGCACTCTTGCTGTTTAGCGGCGTGATAACTGGACCGAGCGAGTTATTGTTGCTCATTCCGCCACTCCTTTTGCATATCATAACTGCCGTCATCGGAACGCTTGGGGCGTACCGAAGCAAAGGTGCGTACATTGTGGCGGTCAGCCTGGCAATGCTTGTCCATCTCGTCTACAACCTCTCGGTGGTGATGCTCTTTGTCTAAGTTTTCCCATCCCCGATGGAGTATACTCAAACGGGAGCTTTCCTCCCTGAGCAAAGAAAAGACCATCATTCTCGCGCTTGCCATTCAGCTAGTCATCGCAGGCTTCTCGTCGTTTCTGGTTGTTGGCCTGACAGCACTGTATGACCCGGCTTCCGCCGGCGGGGATGAGCTAACGGTGGGGATTGCCGGTGAGACACAGGACCAACTGTTAGCTGTGGCGATGAACCGGGATGATATCGAACCGCGGCCATACGTGAACGAGGCTGCTGCGATGGATGCATTCGAACGCGGGGAAGTCGATGCTGTCGTTACTGGGACGGTGTTGACAGATGAGGCCCAGACCGTACAGCTCGATGTCGTCGTCCCCGCGGAGGATTTACGGACGACACTCATCGTGACAACGCTCCGTGAGTATCTCACCGCCGTCGAAACGATTGAGCGCCAGGAGCGAGCACAGGAACTGTCTTTCACCCCGATTGAACTGCCCGAAGACACCGGGGAGGGGAGTCCCTACTTTGGCTTCACCTACACAATCTTGATTCCGCTGTTGCTCTTTTTACCGCCGTTTATCAGCGGTTCTATTGCCGTCGATTCAATGACCGAAGAACTCGAACGCGGAACCCTTGAACTACTCCGGGTTGCTCCGCTTTCGGTAGTCGATGTCGTCGATGGAAAGGCACTCGGGATGATTGGTATCGCGCCGCTACAGGCGCTTCTGTGGATGGGGTTGCTCCGCGTGAACGGCATTGGTATTTCAAATGGCGGGGCACTGACGGTAGTCGTCACCGCAATTGCAACGCTTACCGTCGTTATTGGACTGTTGCTGGCGCTGTTGACTAGACAGCGACGACAGGCTCAACTGCTGTACTCCATTGTCGTTCTCCTGTTGTTTGGCTTGGCTGTTGCGCTCCCGGAACATCCCGCTTCGACCGTGGCAAAACTCGCTATCGATAGTGCAACGGTGGGAACCTTCGCTCACGTCGCCCTCCTGTTCGGAGTGGCTGTTGCTGGCTATCTCTTCTTACGGAGATACGCGACGGGAGTTAACCCCGAGCGGTTATGAGCAGAAGGGAATCAATCGACACGGAGCGTGACTGAAACCGACTGCCCATCAGCTAGCGCCGAGACGAGTTGGCGGTCGAAGTCAGCGGCCGACCCGTCCATATTGATGGCCACAGTCCGTTCGTCGATATACTCGCTCGTCCGACAGACCAGACTGCGGTCGCTTTCGAACGTGAGGTCCGGATGGCCGTATCCGACGAAGCTGTCTTCAAAACCACCAGCAGCGACCCGAACAGTAATCTCAGCGTTCGTATCTTGGCAGGCAGCAACGAATGCATCATCAAACTCTGCAGGGACGCGGTCTGCCTCTATCGCGAGGATACAGTCGCCTGCTGCTGTCAGATAGTCATCACTCGTTACTTCAAACGTACTCGCATGCTCAGCGGTTACGTTTTCATGCCCCTGAGCGGTGATATGTTCTTCCATAGGTTGTTGCTGTCTTTTTGATATGAATTGACTGGAGGGCTGTGTCCGTTCATGCCAGAGCAGGCATAAACACCACAACGGTAACAATCAATACCTTTGAAGGCAATTATTACCTTCTCTTACTGTAAAATTCCTACAAAGGAATTCTTTAATGTTTCTCACGTAGGAATTTATTCTCCTTCGAAGTCCTCAAGCATCTGGGTGAGAGCCTGTGCAATTTCTTCGTAACTTTGCATCGAGAGACCATCGGTCGTAATCAACACACCGCGACGGTCGCGTGCAACGCGGAGGAGATAGCCGTTTTCAAACGCACGAACGGTAAACTGGTATTTGCCCAGTTCTGATTCCTGATAGGCGTTATGTGTCTCGCGGTAGCCACGCCACTCGTGACCGACGAACGTATTCAGGTCGGCGTCCTGTTCGAGGTCATCGCGGAGATACAACTGGTCGAAATCAGAGCGGGTGAAATAGGTGACTGACCGGAGACTATCCCCAGTAGCGGTCCGGGCGGTCGTCACGAGATTCTCGGCAAGGTCGCTGGAAAGGAGGTTCGATTCCATGTCTCTACTGACAGCCCCATCACACATAATTCCGGTGGATGCGGTGGCCTCTTTCGGGCGGTATCGTTTGATTTACCCGCTCAAAACTGGTATCGGCGGTCGTCGTTTTGCTGTGCCTGTGGGAACTGATTACCCGTCATCTCGCCAAAGGTCATGTCGGTTAGATACTCGTCGTAGGTAACGTCGTGACTGTTCCGGAGGTTGAAATCAAGGCGACCAGTTTCGACGGTTGTCTGAAAGAACATGTGGACAGCGCGTCGGACAAGCTCATCGGTCGATTCCGGCTCCAGAGCAACATCGAGCATCGCCAGTTCGTTCCGTGTCTCGCGGTCGAGTGAAACGGAGAGTTCCTCACCAAGCGCTCCGTATCGGTCGGAAATATCATCCGAGAGGTCATCGAGACTCATATCCACAGCCTATGCGTTCACACAAAAGCACCTTTCGACTCTGGGGACCAAAAACTGGCCTGATTATTTTCGTGTTAACATCACCCATACTATTAAAGCTCAAGACCACATAGTGAGTGATACTATGAGAATTATCATTGTGGGATTTGGCAGGGTTGGCCGACGGACTGCGAGAACGCTCCGCGATGAGGGTCACGACGTTATTATCGTCGACAACGATATCGACAAAGTCGAACGTGCGGAGGATGCCGGATTTACGGTTATCCAAGGCGATGGGAGTGAGGACGAGGTTTTAACACAGGCTGGTGTCGCTGATGCGGACGCTCTTGGTGGCTTTACGGGAGACCTCAACACTAACTTTGCGGCCTGTGTTGTCGGGGACGCAAACGGCTGCCGGACAGTTATCCGCGTTAGTGAGGATTTCAACACTGAACTGTATGACCGCTACAGCGACAACGTCGACGAGGTTGTCTACCCTGAGCGACTTGGTGCCGCAGGTGCGAAAACCGCCCTACTTGGCGGTGATTTCAATGTGCTTGCTGATATCACCGAACAGCTTTCGGTCGCCAGTATCACTGTCCCTGATGGCTCTCCGGTCATCGGTCAACGGGTGGTCGACCTCGACTTACCGAATGACGCACAAATCTATGCGCATGGTCGGGAAGATGAACCAATGACGATTCCGCTGCCACAGACAACGGTTGAGGCAGGCGATTCGCTGGCAGTCATCACCAGTTCGGAAACGATTACGGCGATACGCGAGCGGCTTACCGGTGGGCAGGTTGCTTAACTCAGGTAACCAGCCAGTACAACCAGTTATTGGATTCGACTTCCGAAAAAGTAGATGACACTTATTGTTCCCGTCAGAACTGCCCCGGAGACCAGTATGGGCATGTCCTGTTGAATTGGGTGACGAACCTGCTCTTCAGGCCCGTAAAGAAAGTTCATAAAGAAGTCGTACGTCGATTCGTGGACAACCGGGAACAAAAACCCTGACACGATGATAAGACCGGAACACCCACCCCACAGCAATTTGGTTCGGTGCGGCAGGTCGCGCCGTTCGAGGTCTGCAATGATGATTCCGAATCCAAACAGACCGATTATGAGAGCGATGAGGAGACTGAACAGGGACATAACCGAGGTACCAGTGATGAGTAAATAAGCAGCAGGGCTGTGTATCAGTTCCGTAAAAAAGCAGCCACGCGTTGTGGGAGCGTGGGATGCGAGCGTCTTGTAAAAGGTCAGGGCGCGCCGTGGGAGGATGGGAGTTGTGGGTGTGTGGCCGTCGGTGCGCGCCCAGTCGAGTGGTCACAGTCACACCACTTAAACGCCCGTCAGACGGGTGTACGACGGGTCAGTGGTGATACTACCGGACGGAAGTCAGTGAACAATCTCGCCACATGTGGTGGCGAGTATGGTACGGAAGGTACGTCTGGCAGTATGACTTCTGCAAGAGCATAGCGAATTTCTCCAAAAGCACATACGTCAGCCAACCGAGAGTCAGCGTATGGGCTGGGATGACCTATACGAGCGAGCAGCGGAGTACGACATATCCCTTGAGGCAATCGAACAAGAGCTTTCAGCGCATCGGAAAGAGACCACCGAGGAAGAGCGACAATGACGGCTGTAGAAAGCGACCCTGCTGGCGTTGTTGCTGATGCGGATGTACTCGTCGCGGATGTGCTGTGTGATGGATATGCACGCGAGTCACTACTGGCTGTTCGCAGCCACTCGTGGATGACTCTCTTTGCCAGTGAACACCTTCTTGCGGATGCTGAGGCAGTCCTCGCCTCGCTCACGGATGAGCAACTGGCAAGCGACTGGCGAGCGCAGATTGAATCAGAGTCCGAACGTATTGAACATCCACCTGGGGACCATCCTGCGCTGGCGACTGCCTACCGAAGTGGGGCCGCTCATCTCTTGAGTTTTGACGACCAGCTCACAAGCGCACGTGCGAATCTGAGCGTCAAGCCCCATCTTACATTAAGCGTTCGCCCACCGGATGCGTTCGCTCGGCTATTCGATGCTGCATCACTGTATGAGAGTCTGTTCGACGAGCCCTATCCTGGCCCGGATATCGACGTCCGCTAACCGAGTATACAGGACTATCGGTCGGCCTGTTCGTACCAATCAGCGAACTTTGCCAGCGCACGTCCTCGATGGGAGATTGCGTTCTTCTCTTCGGTCTCCATCTCCGCGAAGGTTTTCCCGTCGTATTCGAAGATTGGATCAAACCCAAATCCACCGTCTCCACGAGGCGCAACGATTGTTCCCGGGACAACCCCTTCAAAGAGTTTGACTGGAATTGCGCCATCTGCGACCTGGTCGTCAGTGGTTGCACTGTCGCGTTTCTCAGCCGAGAGGTCCTGTCCACGACGGCCGTCGTCAACCGGCTCCGGCGTTGCAGCAAATGGGTTTCCGTCACAGTAGGCGACGACACCGCGAAACGCAGCGGAGCGGTTGTCTTCCTCGGAGACTAACCGCCAAACGCGCTCGATGCAGACGTGTTCTTCGACATAGGAGGAGTAGGGGCCGGGAAAGCCACCAAGTGCATCGATAGTTAAGCCGGAATCATCGACAATAACGGGCTCTTGGAACTGCTTGTATGCCTCCCGAGCGCCGTGTGCAGCGACAGTCGCAAGCTCATCAGCCTGCGGTTCGAGATAGTCGAAATCTCGCTGTTCAACTGGCTCATCGAGATACTCCCGGGCTTCGTGTACTTTTCCCGGATTCGTCGTGACGAACGTGACCATATCCAGTGTCGGAGGGGCCTGATAGTGATTGTTGCGACTCTTTATAGAGAAACTCTCAAAATAAGGAAAACACCAAAGCCGGATTAATCGACGATTACTTCAACTGGCTCGCTTTCATCGTCCATCTCAGCCTCGTCGCCGCCGCGCTGTTGCTGATAAAACAGGCCACCGACGACAGCAAGGACAATCCATGACCGCCAGTTGGCCAGATTCAGCGTATAGCCAATGCCGAACGGTTTCTTCACGAGCATCCCTTCCTCAGGTTGCCAGTAGGCCGAAAGCAGTCGTTTGAGGCTTGGTTTCTCGAAGTTGTATGGAATGCCAAGCAGTTCGCCGGATGCAGGTTTCTCCGTCATAGCAGGTGGTATGCCCGCCGGGCTAATGATGGTTTCCCTCGCTTTCCAGACCGACCGAAACGCAGATCCGGAGCAAAACACCCGATGATTGAAATAGGAACGCGCATCCACTCTCCGTATGACTGAACTCGAATCCCGTCTTGAAACGCTTGAGCGGGCGGTTACCGATGGGGAAAATGACCTCTCAGAGCTTGCGAGCGAGGCCGATGCCCTCGAACGCCTGAACGAAGTTGAAGCCACTTGTGAGCAGTTCGAAAGACAGTTGGCAGAACTCGAAGCGGCAACACAGGCGGTTCGCGGCTACGTTGGCTCGATACGCGCTGTTAACAGCGAGGTCGAACAACGAGCTGATGCTGCTCTCGCTGCTGTCGAATCGCTCGAAGAGCAACTCGAGGCGACTGAGCGAAACGGCGAACCGAGCTCTTATGAGCGAACAGATACGCAGAAACGCTCACTCCACCAGCAACAGTCTCCTGACACACGAAGGCCGACAAACCGACCTGAAAACAAACGGGCGTGCTGTGCATGCGGGCGGCCCCAGCAGTCACGAAACAACAGAGAGAATACGGGGGTTGCCGTCAGCGACGGCGGTGAATGGTCTGGCTACGATGGATTGGTACAGGATGGTCAGATTAGCGGTTTCGAGTCCGAGGATGGTGGAACCTCAGACAAAGAGCCCGGAACGCTCACACGAATTCGAAAACTGTTGTGATACTACTGGACGGAAGCTATAGCAGCCACTGAAAGTCAATGCACACCCGATCGCACGAAGGCTGTGCGATCGGTGTGTAAATCGTTTCAATTGTTACTATAGTGAACGATTTCGCCACCCCGGGGTTGCGAGTATGGTACCGAAGGTATGTCCGGCAGTATGAGTCGATTGGCGCTCAACAACGTGCGCCGAACGTCTTTTTGCCGCTCCTCACAAACTGAGTGTGTGCAGGAGTACGGGTTTGAGTTGGCACTGGCAGCCCATCTTGAGACGGAACAGGAGGGTATCATCAGTCGTCAACTTGGAACAGCCGTCTCCGGGCGGCGAATTATGGACCTCGTCTGTGTGCGGCCCGGGCCGGCGTTCAACAAACGGGTTCAACTCACTGGGAAGGCAATCCCACCGGCTGCTATCGAGAGCGATATCGGTCCGGGTCGGTTTCGGTTCATTCGGGATGGCTTCGACGGTAACCCGGACCAGGCCAGAGCGGTGGTTGAACGGGCGACCGAGTGTGGCTTTTTCGAAACTGAGCGACGGCACGGGAGAACCTACGCACGACAAACAATACGGTATCCGGATTGGTTTGACCAACTGGTTGGTATCGAAAACAAACCCGACCTTGGCAGCCCGGGCGACCTCGAAACGCAGTTGTTGAGCGATGTTGCGCTTGGACTGCTTGATGCAGTCGTCCTTGCAACCGAATCGTATGTCACTCGCGCTCA
>LKNH01000077.1 GCA_001564135.1 Halobacteriaceae archaeon Tc-Br11_E2g27
GAATCTCTCACAGCTTCCGCCGACCGGTATAACGGTACACCCGGCAGTATCAGTTGAGGCGAGGCGTCTATGATACCACAGCAGAAAACAATTATATCTCCCCCGTAACTATGACCGCACATTCAGTGCCCCGACGAGTTGTGCTGTGTTCCGGGCGTTGACCGAGGATATTTCATGTCATCTCTCCGAACCGACGATGGTGCGGCAAGCCCCGTGGTCGGTATCATCCTCATGGTTGCGATTACTGTCATCCTCGCAGCGGTCATTACGACAATTGTGTTGGGCATCGGCGAGGATATCGATGACCCCGCTCCATCCGCGAGTATCCTGTTCGAAAAAACGGGGAATCCGGGCGACAATGCTACCGATAGCTGGGGTGACGACAGTGATAACGTCAGCTCCAACAGTGACCTCAAACAGCTCGAAATCACTCATGCGGGCGGTGACAGCATCGACCCGGAACAGATTCGCATCACTGGTACCGAATCTGATGGCACAGTGTCGAACATCACCGCTCAGGAGCACGCATGGGCTGATGAACTGTTTTCGACCAGCGATACAATCGTTGTCTGGGTAGCGGAGGACCAACTTGTGGAAGTCATCTGGGAGGGAGAGGGAAGTTCACAGCGGTTAGCGGGGTTTGAGACCTGAACCGACGGTATCAAGGGAGGGGACACCCAGTCGGATAGCATGGACCGGACAGTGACCGAATCGACCGTATCGGGGGAGACACAGGCTCCGCCCTCGAAGAGCTACACCCACCGTGCTATCCTTGCGGCGGGCTATGCCGATGGCGCGACTATCAAGAGCCCGCTAATCAGTGCTGACACACGTGCGACAATGCGCGCCGTGGAAGCGTTCGGTGGCAGTGTCGAACAACGCGACAACGAACTTGTTGTTGAGGGGTTTGCTGGCACGCCCACCGTCCCGAGTGATGTTATCGATTGTGCCAACAGCGGGAGAACCATGCGACTGGTTACTGCCACGGCGGCGCTCGTCGATGGCCGTACCGTGCTGACCGGTGACGAATCGTTACGCTCTCGGCCACAGGGACCGCTCTTGCAAGCGATTGACCAACTTGGTGGACATGCAGAGAGCACACGCAGAAACGGACAAGCGCCGCTCATTATCGGTGGCCCAATAGCGGGTGGGAGCGTCGCAATCCCCGGTGACGTTTCCTCACAGTATATTACCGCTCTCCTGATGGCCGGTGCGGTAACTGATGCAGGGATTGATATCACGCTTCAGACGGAACTCAAATCCGCACCATATGTCGATATCACGATTGAGGTGCTTGATGACTTTGGCGTCACAGCACGCCAGACCGACCGTGGTTTTTCGGTCGCTGGGTTCCAGGAGTATTCAACTGATTCCTATACCGTTCCTGGCGATTTCTCATCGCTTTCGTATCTTCTCGCTGCGGGTGCACTCGCCGCTGATGACTCGCTGACTGTTACTGGTGTGTATCCGAGCGCGCAAGGTGACCAGGCAATTGTTGAGATACTCTCGGAGATGGGCGCAACCCTTTCGTGGGATAAATCGGCTGGTCGTATCGACGTCTCTCAAAGCGACCTGCAGGGAATCGAAATCAGCGTTGCCGATACGCCAGACCTGCTCCCGACAATCGCTGTTTTAGGTGCAGTTGCGGATGGGACGACACGGATTACTGACTGTGAGCATGTCCGATACAAGGAAACCGACCGCGTCAGCGCGATGGCGGAGTCACTGGATGCGATGGGTGCGGATGTGGAAGAAACCGAAGAGACGCTCACTATTCACGGCGGGGATTCAACACTTAGCGGGGCAACCCTCAGTGGTCGCGACGACCACCGAATCATCATGTCGCTCGCGATTGCAGGACTCGTTGCTGATGGTGAGACAACCATCGAAGGCTGTGAACACGTTGACGTCTCGTTCCCTGACTTTTTCGAAGTCATTGCTGAGTTGGGGGCCACTGTCTCCTCCACGTAACCATCCCAAAATTCTCAACTGTTATAAGCGGCCGAAGACAATGCCGGGTAATGAATGGGAACCGGTTCGGCAGACTTTTTCAGGTGACGACCTTCGGCGAATCTCATGGCGACGCGATGGGCTGTACGGTCTCGGGATGTCCGGCAGGTGTTACGCTCTCAGAGGAACTGATACAAGAAGAGCTTGACCGCCGAAAGCCGGGGCAATCGATGATTACGACCTCTAGGGGCGAACCTGACGAGGTCGTCATCAACTCCGGTGTACAGGACGGCTACACGACAGGAACACCGCTTGGAATGGTTATCCAGAACAAGGACGCACGCTCGGGGAAATACGAGCCGTTTATTACCGCACCGCGGCCGTCTCATGGCGATTACACGTATTCGGCGAAGTTTGGAACGCGGAACTGGGGTGGTGGCGGACGCTCCTCTGCACGCGAGACGGTCAACTGGGTGGCAGCGGGTGCCGTGGCAAAGCAAGTCCTCGAACAGAGCGAGTACGATATCACGGTCAAAGCACACGTCAATCAGGTCGGTGATATCACCGCACCCGAGGTCACGTTCGAGGAGATGCTCGAACACACCGAGGAAAATGATGTGCGGTGTGCACACCCGGAGACGGCCGAGAAGATGCGCGACGCGATTGATGAGTACCAGCGCGAGGGTGACTCGATTGGCGGCTCGGTCTATTTCGAGTGTCGAGGAGTCCCGCGCGGACTCGGTGCGCCACGGTTTGATTCGTTTGCAGCACGTCTCGGACAGGGTATCTTTGCGATTCCAGCAGTCAGTTCCTTTGACCTCGGTGCTGGCCGTGAGACGCGGACGATGCGTGGCAAAGAGCGAAACGAGGACTGGACGTTCGACGATGGTAGTTTCGACCACATCGAAAGCGAGGAAGGCGACCCGGTTCCGGTCGGCAACGACCACGGCGGCGTACAGGGTGGCATCACGACGGGAGAGCCGATTTTCGGCGAGATCACTTGGCATGCCCCGACGAGCATTCCGAAGACACAGGAGACTGTCGACTGGGAGACCGGCGAGCGAAAGGAAATCAAGGTTGTCGGGCGACATGACCCCGTTCTCATGCCGCGTGCGGTTCCGGTTCTTGAGGCGATGCTCCGGCTGATTATCCTGGATTTCATGCTTCTTGGCGGCCGAATTAATCCCGACCGACTCGACGGAAATGTCGGTGAGTACGATACCGAATATCATCCCTCTAGCCCGGTCAACGACCCGGAGGATGCAGACACGCGCGCTGACACAATCGACGAGTAACTCACTTATGACCCCATTCACGATACTTTCGACTGTAAACTGGGTCGCACAGGAAACGTACAGCGAGTTTGGACTCTTTCAGCCGAACAAGTCGAAAGCTGCGCTCGAACGACAGTATACAGACGAAAACTCGGAGTTCATCCAGGTCGGTGACGCCCGGATTCATTATCGCGATGAGGGGAACCCTGATGGGGAGACGCTTGTGTTGCTCCATGGGACGTACTCGTCTCTCCACACCTGGGATGGCTGGCTTGAGGAGTTGGGTGAAGAGTTTCGCCTTGTCAGGCTGGATATGCCTGGGTTTGGGTTGACTGGGCCGCGGACGGATGCGGCCCAGACGGTAGCGGGCCTTGTTCGGACGGTCGGTGAGTTCTGTGATGCACTGGAACTGACGGACGTGACGATAGCGGGGAACTCGTTAGGCGGTGGTATCGCGTGGCGTGTTGCGACGGTGCGTCCTGACCTGGTTTCGAAACTTATCCTCATCAACGCAGGGGGCGCTACGTTGCTCTCGACGTTGTCGACGAGTCTGATGAACTTCGGAACCGAGTTTGTCCAGCAGTATGTGACGCCACGAATGATTGTGCGACTCATCCTCTACGATGCATATTATGACAAGAGCAAACTCTCGGAGTCGCTCGTTCGCCGCTATCACGACCTCCTGTTGCGGCCAGGAAACCGGTCGGCAGTTGTCGAAATCGCATCAAACTACAGAAATCAGCATTTCAACGGAGAGTATGCGTTTGACCAGTCGTTCCCACGTCTCCCATCCGGGTATGCACCCGAGCCACAGGTCTGGGACGACTACGATATCGCTGAGGTAGCGGTCCCAACGCTATTCCAGTGGGGCTGTGAAGACGAGTGGCTCCCCTGTGAGTTCGGCAGGGAACTTGCAGAATCAGTTGATGACAGCCGGTTCATCGTCTACGACCAGGTCGGCCATATTGCGATGGAAGAAGACCCCGTTCGAACTGCAACGGATGCAGCAGCTTTCATTCGGGGTAGTCAGATTGGTGACGCTGCTGGCGACTGTGAGTGCTAGGAAATCAACATGGGGATGTGGATTCAACCGCCTTTTCACCGTCTCTCCTCGCTGGTGTGAAAGGAAAACCGTTCAAACAGTTTCTCGCAGAGGTGGGGCATCCATCTAAATGATGTAGCCCCTCAATTATCACTGATTGAAATCATCGTTTTGGATATTCTATACTTTTGGGATTACAAACGTCTGACAATGTCCTCAGAATTGGTGCCGGATGCTACAGATACCTCCCAACTAGTAATGGGAATAACACACATAAGCGCATTAAAGTGCACGTTCTGTCGGAAACTATCCCATAGTTCATCAATATTTAATTAGGTGCTTGCTACTGGCCCTTGTCCCTGCGCCGTCTAGCAAAAAACCGAAGCATTCAAATTTCAGTACTGAAAACATATGGTACTAGATGACACAAGTCAATGACCAGGGGTTGCTGTGTGTTACTGTACATGTGACACAATCACACTCACAATCTGGTGGAGAGAGACGGGTACGTGCTGAGGAACTGCTCGACGCCGGGGGTGTGCGTTGAGATGCCGTTGTTCCCGCTTACAGCAGGGCTTACCATCGCAAATTCGGTTGTTTCTGATACCTTCAATGAGTTCATTCCGTTCCAACCGGACCGACCAGGGTCGTCGCTCGAACGGGAGTATACGAACGAACACTCCGCGTTTATTGACGTTAACGGCGCTCGTATTCACTACCGGGATGAGGGGCCAACGGACACTGATGCAGCCGACACGCCAACGCTGCTGATGCTCCATGGGACGTACTCGTCTCTCCACACCTGGGATGGCTGGGCCGACCAGCTCGCCGACGAAATTCGGTTCATCAGACTTGATATGCCTGGCTTCGGACTGACGGGGCCACGTCGTGACGGCGACCACTCGCTTGAAGTCCTGATTGAGACTGTCGAGGCGTTCTGTGACGAACTTGGTCTCGAAGATATTGCAGTCGGTGGGAACTCACTTGGTGGTGCTGTTGCCTGGCGGTTTGCTACTGACCGTCCGGACATTGTCTCCAAACTTGTCCTCATGGATGCCGGCGGTGCAACGCTCTTATCCAATCTCTCGGAAAATTACCGTGCGCTTGGGACTGATGTGTTCCCTCGCTATCTCACACCTCGCGTCGTGATTCGATTGGCGCTCAAAGATGCCTACAGCGATACAGCCGCGGTCACGCCTGAGCTTGTCAACCGATATCACGACCTACTGCTCCGAAGCGGCAACCGCAGAGCGGTTATGGAGATTGCCAGTCGCTACAAAGAAGACCATATGGAGGAGTCATCATCCGAGATGTTAAATACCAATACACCTGTTCTCCCCTCCTCCTGTGATGCGAGTCCGGATGTTCGGGATACATACGATATCTGTGATATAGACGTCCCAACGCTGTTCCAGTGGGGCGAAGACGATACCTGGCTGCCTGTGGAGTTCGGGCGGGAGCTCGCCGATTGTGTCGATGACAATCAGTTTGTCGTCTACGAAGGCGTTGGCCATGTCCCAATGGAAGAAGCACCAGAACGGACTGCCGCAGACGCCTATCGGTTTCTGCAGCAGTGAGACCGTAACGCAACCGATTTTTGCGTTGACTCGTTACTGAGAGTAATGACAGCCAACGGTTCCTCAGCGGCTGAACAGTCAGACGAGGCCAGCACTGTTGAACCATCTGTTGAGGATATCGAAGAGACGGAGGGAGGCTCCGAAACTGACAGCGAGGCTGAAGTCGAGCCGACGCCACAACCAGCAGCGCTCCGACAGCAGCAGTATTACGTCGGCATTGGCGGTGCAGTACTTGGTGGTGGTGCGCTCATGACTGGCGTCTACCAGCGGTTTCCGGACGCTCCTGCCATCGTGCCGGTTCTCGCTGGCGTCTTCGCTACCGGTCTGCTCATCTGGCTCGTCAGGAAGAGCATCTTTCCTGGCAGCGAAGATGCAAGTGGAATCTAGCACACATCGGGAGATTTTACTCACTGCTCCCCGGTGTGATTGATATGATACTCTCAGATGGGGACATCCTTGCTCGCCTTGAGTCAGGCGACCTCGTCATTGACCCACTTGATGACCCGGATTTACAGATTCAGCCTGCAAGCGTCGACCTGAAACTCGGCCGCGAGTTCCTCGAGTTTCAGCGGACGAATATCCCATATATCCATCCGCACAGCGAGGACGAAATCAAGGATTACGTCACGGAAACTTACGTGGACGAAGGCGACGATTTCATTCTCCATCCCGGCGATTTTGTTCTCGGAACAACCAAAGAGCGCGTCGAGATTCCAGCGGACCTCATCGCCCACGTTGAGGGGCGTTCATCGCTTGGCCGTCTGGCGATTGTAGTCCACGCAACAGCCGGCTTATGTGACCCCGGATACGAGGGACAAATCACGCTTGAACTGTCCAATCTCGGCACTGCGCCGGTTGCACTCACACCTGGAATGCGCGTCTCACAGCTCACGTTTACTGAACTTACTTCACCAGCGGAGCGACCGTATGGTGAGGAGCGTGGCTCGAAATATCAGGGCCAATCCGGCCCACAAGCATCGCGTCTCGGTGGTGACCGCGAATTCGGTGGTGACCAATGAAATTCGTCGAAGAACTCGTCGTCGAGGAGTTCCTCCCGACGTTTCGCTCGATGCTTGCTGGGGCGCTTAGAGAGCGAGGCCACACACAGAACGAAGTTGCCGACGCCCTCGGTATCAGCCAGAGTGCCGTCTCGAAATATGTCCATGGCGAAGTTGAGGAAAACGACCGAATTCGTGACGAACCCCGGGTCGCCGAACTTGTCGAACGACTTGCCGATGGACTTACCTCCGGCGAGATGACACCGGTCGAAGCGCTTATCGAGGCGGAAGTCTGTGTCCGCGAACTCGAACAGGGTGGCGTCCTCGCGGACTTACACGTCGAAGCGGTTCCCGAACTTGCCGCATACGATACCATCGCGGTGCACGACCCTGACAGCCGGATGCAAGAAGCAAGTCGTGTCCGTTCTTCCGTTCGTCGCGGCCTTCGGTTGCTGCAAAATTCCGGAACGTTCGCCCAGCGTATCCCTGCTGTTGGCTCGAATCTGGTCGAATCGCTGCATGACGCCGAAACCATCGACGATATCGCGGCCGTCCCCGGTCGCCTGCTCGAAGTGCGCGGGCAAGTCGAAGTGCCGGGAGAGCCGGAGTTTGGCGTCAGCCAGCACGTCGCTTCCGTCCTCCTCGCAGCGCGAGAAAGCGGCTCATCTGCCCGTGCAGCGGTCAATCTGAGCGATGATGGACAGCTTCGAGATGCGCTCGAAGCACGGGGAGAGCAACTGATTGAGTTCGACGCGGAGGCTCCTATTGATGAGGCCATTGCGGATGCACTGACTGAAAAGCCCGATGCCACAGTGCTCTATCAGACGGGTGGCTTCGGTATCGAACCCATCCTCTATCTGCTTGGGCCTGATACGCCGACGGTGGCACAGACGCTTCGGGATGCGGATGCCGCGTGATTCCCTCCACTGTTTGCCTGCCAAACTCACTTGTTTCTCGCCCGCAAAACCATTCCAATGAGCAACCGCAGCTCCTCGCTCGAAGAGACGTTTTACGGGAACTGTGCCTCGCTTTATGATGTTGTCGCCACCGCTCCTGGTATTCGGGGCTGGCGCGAACACACGGTGGAGACACTTTCGCTTTCACCTAGCGATACCGTCGTCGAGATGGGCTGTGGTACCGGTGCAAACCTGCCGTTTCTCCGCCGAGCGGTTGGCTCGGAGGGCACAGTCATCGGCATCGACCTCGTCCGGGGAATGCTCGACCGGGCACACAAACGCGTTGAGCGCCACGGCTGGGAGAACGTCCATTTAATTCAGGGGGATGCGACGACGCCGCCAATCGACTCAGCGGACGCGCTTGTCTCGACGTTCGTCATCGGGATGCTCACTGACCCAGCAAGTGCCGTTCGAACATGGATGAATACTGTCGAGCCTGGTGGTCGCGTTACGCTACTCAACGCTGCTCGAACGAACCGACTGGTTGCCCGCCCACTGAATCTGCCCTGTCGGCTGTTCGTTCGGTTGACGGCACCCGGATATCAGCTCCGGGCAGATTCGCCGGTCAAACGGCTCGAAGAACGCTGGGTAGATGCAAGCGAGGCACTGTTCGAGGGAACGACAGGCCACGTAGATGAGCGCATTGGCATGGGATTTATCACGCTTGCAAGCGGCGAAGTCATCGGTGAGACCGGATAACATTTGCTGGTGGCTCTCGATATAGAAGCAATGGCAGTTCAGTATGGCGACCTCACAATCGAATGGCTTGGCTATGCAACGATTCGCATTGAATCACCCGATACCGTCGTCTATCTCGACCCTGGCCGGTATGGGGTATTGACCGGTGAGTGGGAACCAGAGAGCGACGAAGCTGGCACGCATCACCCGCCTGCCCAGGATTACCGCCCGCAGGATGGGGATATCGTCTGTCTCACGCACGTTCATCACTACGACCCTGATGGTATCGAGCGGGTTGCACGGGAGGATGCAACAATCCTTGCGTTCGATGGGATGAATCCACGGAACAGTCGTCGGGACCTCCCACGCCTCGTTGACCTTCCGTACGAGATTCGAACGGTAGGGATGGAAAGCGAAGGCGTCAAAGAGGATGTGCTGTTCTGGACAGTCGCTGCCTACAACGACCCCGAGGGGCCGCGCGTGAGCGAGGACGGAACGCCGTTCCATCCGGAAGGCCGTGGCTGTGGTTTCCTGTTGCAGTTCGGTGAGGCAACCGTATTCTGGCCGGGTGATACGGATGTCCTCGATGGTCATGCCGAACTTGACGTCGATATCTTCTGTCCGCCAATTGGTGGCTCGTTTACGATGGACCGGAAGGAAGCAGCGGCGCTTGCAGGTGAACTGTCTCCTCAGCTCGTCGTGCCGGTCCATTACAACACGTTCGATGCGCTGGAGACGGATTCACGAGCATTTGCCGCCGATGTCGCTTCCTCTGGAATTCCTGTTGCCCTTGACGAGCAGTGAGTGTGCAACCAGTTGGCTGCTTGACCTTCACATTTACAGTGATTCACTGAGAACAAACGGCGCATGGGAACAGGGAACACAGCATACCAGTATCGATCGACGGCAGGGGGTGGCGGACAATGACCACGGAGAGCGGGCCCGCAGCGGAACTTAGTCGCGATGACCTTGCTGTCGATATCAGCGATGACGAACTCGTTATCCGGGCAATCATCAACCGACCTGAGAACCGAAACGCTCTCAGCGAGGGGGTGATGCACGGCCTGTTTGACGTTGCGGAATACGCTGACGACGGCCCTGCACGGGTTATCGTCATCCGTGGTGCAGAGGGAACATTCTGTTCTGGTGGGGATATGACGGAGTTTCCAATCGGGCAGGGGACACAGGCGTATCGGGAAAATTTCTCCGGGCTATCGGTTTTGATTCAGGAGCTACAGGCGACCAGTGCGTTGACCGTCGCCGCCGTCGAGGGATACTGCCTTGCAGGCGGACTCGGTCTTGCAAGCGCCTGCGAGTTCGTGCTTGCTCACGAAGCAGCTCAGTTCGGGACGCCCGAGGTCGAAATTGGGCTCTTTCCCGCACAGGCAATGGCACCCATTACTCGTGCGGCAACGGAAAAGGCTGCGCTCAAACTCCTCTTTACCGGCGAGCGGGTTGATGCAACTGAGGCAAAGCGAATTGGGCTCGTGACTGACGTTGCAGCGGATGGAGAGTTCGAGGCTGAGTTGCAATCGCTCGTCGACGAACTTGCCGCAAACAGCCCAACGCTGATTTCGATGGGGAAAGAGGCCTACTACGAGCAACGACAGATGGGTTTTGACTCTGCGCTTGCCTACCTCAAGGAGATAATCACGCTCGTTGCGATGAGCGACCAGACTGAGGAGGGAATCAACGCCTTTCTCACCGATAGCGAGCCTGACTGGCGGGGGAGAGAGCCATGAGCGCCGCGGACATGTATC